>JALULB010000129.1 GCA_027041035.1 Sedimenticola sp.
AAAAAACGGGGATATTTGGACCGCTCTCCCAGCTTCGCAGTAGATTCATCCATAATCCGACAGGCTCCTAGCCCACGGGCGCGAGGAACGCCCTCGAAAATCCGAAAATTCATGGGCGACGAGTATATTTCCGCGATTCAGCCTTGATGGGAGTCACCTCAAATGAAAGTATATAATCCGCTGGGACGGACAGGCTTCTTGCCCGTCATGTTGGCTGTATTGGCATGCGTGCTATGCAGTAATCCACTTTCCGCGGCCGAATGCGACGCCAGCTTTGATCCCGCATCGGGCAAGGCCGTTCTGCCGTGCATCAACGCCGGTAACGGCGCCGCGATGTTCGATATCGAGATGCAGCAGTTGCAGGGGCTGGAGTTCAAGGTCAGCAGGATCCGGCCGTTTTTATATGACCAGGATCTGAATGGTAACCTGAACGATCAGGCCCATGTAGTTGAGATTCAAACACAATTCGTCGTTATGCCTGGAAACGACCTTCTTTCGTGGCCGGGCAGTAGTACCTGGCTGGTCATGGTTATTCAGGTCACTACATCCGACATCTTCTGCGTGAGGGATACCCGGGCGACTTATTCTTCTCGAATCGATCGTGCCAATGAAAACCTTCGTATCGATGCTCGCCTGTTTCTGGAGGATTGTCTATTCCTACCGCATTCGGACGCCACGCAGACGACCCTGAGTCATATTTTCAACGTAACGAATCTTTCCACTGTCGATATCTATATCGGCGGCAAACTGAGAAAAACCATTCAAGTGCCGCCGGCATCGACCCAGTGAGCACGCCGGGTTACAAGGGCGCCAGACTGAGAATCCCGAAGCGGGTACATGCGATTTGCCATGCGGTCACGACCCGGCTGGCAGGGTTCGCCATCGCTCTTTCGTCGCTGGCTCTTGCGAGCGGCGCGCCGACGCTGAACGTCACCTCTGATACGGCGCAAGAGGCCGAGACCAGCATCGTCGCCATCGAGATCGGCGGCGCAACGTATGTCGTCACGGCTTATATCCGTTTCGCGCCCAAGCCGAGGGTGAACTTTCGCGCCGGTGATGGCCGTTCGATATGGGGCGGCGCGTTGCCGCTGCCGGCAGGATATGAGCAGAGCTACGACCCCTATCTGGCGGTCGATCCCTACGACGATGGCGTGATGCCGAAGACGGTGTATCTGGTTGCCAACGCCAAGCGCTACGATGGCAGCCGCTATCATGTCGCGGTGGTCGGCTGGCGTTCTCTGGACGGCGGTCGGAGCTGGCAGGGTCCGACGGTGATCGCCGACAGCGTTTCGGTCGACGAGGAGACGACGGTGGACAAGCCGCACATCGCGGTCTCGTGGCAGCCCGCGACGCGCGGCTGGCTGTATGTCGGTTACAGCGATGCTGCCGGGCGCTTGGTCGCGCGGCGCAGTGAGGACGGTGGTGTGCATTTCTCGGCTCCGCGTGTGATCACATCGATTCATGCCAGGAACAAGGACAGCATCGGCTTACAACTGGTGGTCAGCCCGTATACGGGTCATGTCTATGCGTTGTGGGTGGATTTCGCCGACGATCGCATCTATTGGGCGCGTTCGACCGATCATGGCGAGCATTGGAGCGAGCGGGCGGTGTTCCCGAATCGCGACACGCCGGCGCATTTCCTGATGGACCGGGGCGGTCTGAACGGCATCCGTCGCACGATCTCGCTGCCGATCGCGCGTTTCAACTGGCCGGCGCGGCGCATCTCGGTGGTGTGGCACGAATGCAATGTCGCACGCTCGACGAAACAGTTCTGTCGTGGTCAGGAGCGAGGCGAGTCTTTGCATACCGATGTCTACTACGCGACGCTGGGCATAGACGGCGGTTCGGACAAGGTGCGCGTCAACGACGACGATGGCGATGCCGACCAGTTCCTGCCAGCGCTGGATTTCGACTCGACGGGTAAGGTGTTGGTGACCTTCCTGGATCGTCGCGACGATCCGGACAACCTGGCCTATCGTCTCTATCGCGCCTGGATCGATGCCGACGGTAGCGCGTTGGCGCCGAACCGGGCGGTGGCCCCGTTCAGCTCGACACCGGCGCGTGGCGCGCCGTTGCCGGGTTTTCTGGGCGATTACCACGAGACCTGGATGACGCCGGTGAACGGCGTCGCCACTTGGTTTTCGGCGTGGATCGGCGAGGGCGGGGACGGGCCGGATGTCTTTGTTTCCGCGATCCGGCCGTGACGGCTGCTGCGTCGCTCCACGCCGGCATGGAGCGACGCGGTCGGTAGCGACAGGCCGATTGATGCGAATGGCGCGCGCGGCTCGCGTCGACCCTCGCGACGATCGATGTAGCCATTGTCGTATTCGCGCTTGTTTTCGGCCCGGCATTCGGCTCCGAGATAGGCTTCGGGGTTGATGGTCGCGGGTGGGCGCCAGTGCCATGACACGGGTCTGGACACGTTGGCCATTCGCCCGGCCTTCGATGTGCTCCAGGTTATCCTCGTCCAGGGTGATATTGCGTGCCGCGTTTGGCGGTGAAGTTGGTGCCCTCGACATTCAGCTCCTTGATCAAGTAGTCGGTTGTTCAGAAGGCCTCGCGAATGCGCAGAAAGCTGGCGAAGCGAGGTACGCCTTTGCGCGTCAGGCCACGATATCGGTAGGTGATGGTGCTGCCGATCGGCGGTGGCTTGCGCCGCTCGGCATCGCTGAGGCCGGTGCCGATGCGGAATATCTTACCGTCCGCCGTTGTGACCAGCAGCGCGCCGAGCAGGCCACGATACTTGCCCCTGCCGGGAAGGTGGCCGATGACGGTGGCTTCGGCGTCGTACAGGGTTTTCAGCTTCAGCAGGTCGTCAGTCCGTCCGGCGTGGTACAGGGACGTGCCGCGATGCAGCATCAGGCCCTCGCCTCCGGCGTCGGTGACGGCTCGCAGACGGCGCATCAGGGCGTTCTCGTTCTCGACACGGAACTGCTCGACCGCGCGTAGCCAGGGAATCCCGCGTTCAGTGATCAGGCGTCGCAGTTTGTCGAGTCGCTGGTCGAAGGATCCGGGCGTGGCGGGCAGATCGAAGACCATGAAGCGAATCTGGCGCCAGGCGGCGTCGCCGGCGTCATGGCTGCGCACGATGCCGACGGTTTCCTCGAAACGCTGGCGGCCTATCCAGAGTTCGCCATCAAGCGGCGTATCCGGGAAATCGCGGGTGAACCAGTCGGGAGCCGGATAGACGTTGCCCCGCCGCGAGAGCAGTCGATCGCCATCCCACCAGGCGCGCACGCCATCGAGCTTCTCGCTGACCCAGTAGGCGTCGAGGTCGATGCCATCGTGGTAGTGGCGGGCGAGCATCACCGGCGGCGCGGCCAGGATCTGGCCGGCGAGCGGCAACAGAAGCATCAGGACAAGATAGCGCATGACGACAGTGTAACCCGGAATTTTCCGGGCCAAACGTCTGAACGGTTATAATCACTCGCTCACTCCTCGCCAAAGCCGTTGCCGATGCCCGTTGAATCCCGTGTTCTGTCGCCGAAGGTGCGCATCGTCGAGGTCGACGAGGCGTATGCCGGTCAGCGTATCGACAATTTCCTGTTGCGTGAATTGAAGGGCGCGCCGCGCAGCCTGATCTATCGTCTGTTGCGCAAGGGCGAGGTGCGCGTCAACAAGGGGCGTATCAAGGCGCAGTACAAGCTGGTGGCGGGGGATTTGGTGCGCATTCCGCCGGTCAGGCTGGAACAGCGCGAGGCCGTGCCCGCCAGCGATTGGCTGCGGCGGGACATCGACGCGGCGATCATCTTCGAGGACAAACGCCTGATCGTGCTGAACAAGCCGGCTGGGATCGCGGTGCATGGCGGTTCCGGTATCTCCAACGGAGTGATCGAGGCGATGCGCGCGTTGCGTCCGGAGGAGCGGCAATTGGAGCTGGTGCATCGGCTGGATCGGGATACCTCCGGTTGCCTGCTGATCGCGAAGAAACGTTCGGCGTTGCGTGCCTTGCATGAGTTACAACGTGATGG
>JALULB010000130.1 GCA_027041035.1 Sedimenticola sp.
GGTATTCCTCGAAACGGGCCAGCTCGAAACGGTACCATTCCGGCAGCTCGTCCTTGGCGACCGGCGCGGTCGGCGCCGGCTGACTCGGCGCGGCAGCCGGCGTGTCGCCCGACACGACAGACTGATCGGGTGCATCCGGGGTGTCGGCTTCCGCCGCCTCCACCGGGCTGGCGAGGACATCGCGAATCCGGTCGAACAGGCTATCGTCGTCGTCCACATCCCGACCCGCCGCGTCCGCGCCCTTCGGCAAGGGTTGCGGGGTCTCCTCGGTTCCCGGCAGCGGTGCGCTGAGTATCTCGGAAAGCTTCTCGAAGAAGCCCTTTTCATCGATTTTTTCAGCCATGATCGCGTCCCCGGTCAAGCCGTCAGTTTACGCACGAGCCACAGCAGCAGCATCGCGCCGACACCGATGAGCAGCCATACGATCAAGGTCCAGACTGGCATTGTTCACTCTCCGTAGAATTCAGGAATTATAGCCACCGCCAGCCAAACATCGGATTCTAGGAGCCTGTCGGATTATGGATGAATCTACTGCGAAGATGGGAGAGCGAGGCCAAATATCCCCGTTTTTTCGTTACATAGGCCCACTATGCGCCTCAAAACCGGAAACATTTGGCCTCGCTCTCCCACCTTCTCGCTACGATCCCCCATAATCCGACAGGCTCCTAGCGTGCGCGCCATTTCGTTCTTGGCAAGGCGCGAGGAGGCCGTGGGGCCACTCCCCACAACGACGAGCAACGCCGCCAAGGGCGGAAGGGTGCGTGCGGGAGTTCCAAGGTTTGGCTGGCGGTGGCTATCGTATATTAGCATTTTGTGGATATAGGGCAAAGCCGGTTCAATCCACCATCGGCCGAAAAGAAGCAAAGCGGCGCGCCCATGGCCCCAGTCGGCGCGCCTTGGCCGGAAGACGCGACAGCGCCTTTTTCGCCGCCGAGGCGTTTGCATAGCGTCCATGCAGTACCACGTACCAGGGCTTGCCGTCACGGGTGACACGCACGACATGCAAGCTGTTTGCATCGATGCCGATCCGCCGCGCGAAGCGCTTCAGATCCGGTCGCGAGTACGCCCCCATCAGCTGAAGCGTGTAGTCGCGCGGTGGCGCGCCGACCAGCCATTCGGCGTCGGTTTGCGCGACAGGCTTCGGCGTCGAAACGGGCATATCGCGCGGCTTCGCCTCTAGCGACGTTGTCGGGGCATGCTTAGTGTCCGGTGGCACAGCCGGTTTCCGCGTCTGCCGCGACTGGCCGACGGGGTATGCGGTATCACGGACCTTATCCTGCTTGTCTTTCGCCGGCACTTGCTTCGCTGCCGTGGTGGCGGCTTCCGGGTCGACACCGGCTGTACGTGCCTCGGGACGCTCCTTGTCGACGGCTTCGAGATCCTCGCCGGCCTTCGCCACGGACGCCTGATCATCGTCGGCGGAATCGCTATCGACCGGCCCCTCCTCCAGCAGTATGTCGACAATATCGCGAGGGGCTTCCCGCGGAGCTTGCGACGAGGACTCATCGGAGGCTGCCACCCTCTCGTTTTCGATCACATCGGGCGGTACAAGCTCGTCGCCCTCGGGAGCCGTCCTGGACGTGGGCCTCGGAAGGGGTTCCGGCGATTCCGCTTCGATCGGCTCGATAACGGGTCTATCGGGCGGCGCGGATGACACATCGGCCTGTGTACCCGCGACGAAGCGGTTGATGTCTTGCTGAAACCACAACAACCCGGCCACGAGCGCGACAACGACAACCGCCGCCAGCAGCAGCCACCATCGCTTGCGCGAGCGCGCGAACGGCACGGCATTCTTCCGCGCCGCGCCCGGCGAGCTTATCCAGCGTGCCGATACCTATCTGAAGCCGGGCCAGCCACCGGACACGGCGTAGAGCTTCTCGAAACCGAGGCCAGCGGGTAGCGCCCGCCCGGCGTTCGCGTAACGCGCGGCGACAAAGGCCCGAGCCTGGCCGAAAGAGAAGCGCGGCATCTCCATGCGCTGAAAGCGGGTCCGGGCGATGGGCTCGAACTTCGGCAGCTTGAGCAGGTGATCGAGATCATCGTCGGCAAACAGCACGATTTTGAGTAGCGGGCGACCCGCGACACTGCCCTCGGCTAGCGCCAACAGCGTCGACAGTGTCTCGCTGGTGAGATTCTGTGCATCATCCGTCAGCACGACGGGCACGCGCGACTGCCTGACGACACTATCCAGCCGCTGGGTCAGTGTATCCATGTCTCGCACGTTCGCACCCAGACCCAGCTGCTCGCCGAGCGAAGCCATCAATGCCTCGGGATCGGCCGCTGTCTCGGCGTCGACATCCAGTACCAGCCAATGCTTGGGCGCATGCTCATCGATAAAATCGACCAATGTCGATTTTCCGGAGCCCTTCGGTCCCGTCAGCAACGGGACTATCGCGGTGTTTTCCAGCAAATGTCTGACCAACTCCACGCGCTGGAGGATCTCGCGTGTCAGGAACAGGTCGCCCTGCATCCGCCCGTTGCCACCAATATCCTCCAGGGAAGGTCCGCCATCCTGCTCCATGCTTATGCGCTCTGCCGGCCAAGCACTACCGCGAGTGCGTCTTCATCGAACGCCGAGGTGAGAAACGCATCGCCGATGCCACGCAGCAGCACCAGGCGCAGATTGCCGTCCTGCACCTTCTTGTCCACCGCCATCAAGGAACGGAAGCGCGTCGCGTCGATCTCCGCTGGCGCCGCCGTGGGCAGGCCCGCGCGCGCGATGAGGGCGATGGTACGTTCCAACGATGCCCGGTCGAGCAGCCCCATGCGTTCTGACAGGGCGGCGGCGAGACACATGCCGGCGCCAACCGCTTCGCCATGCAACCAGTTGCCATACCCCATGCCGGTTTCAATGGCGTGGCCGAAGGTATGCCCCAGGTTCAGCAACGCCCGTTGGCCGGCCTCCCGCTCGTCAGCGGCGACCACCCTCGCCTTGTCGGTGCAGGAACGTTGGATGGCATGCACGAGTGCATCGGTATCACGCCGCCGCAGCGCCTCCATGTTTGCATCCAGCCAATCGAAGAAGCTCGCGTCGTCGATCAGTCCATACTTGATGACCTCCGCCAATCCGGCGGAAAGCTCCCTGTCGGGCAGGGTCGAAAGGGTTTCCACGTCGATGAGCACGCTGCCCGGTTGGTAGAAGGCCCCGATCATGTTCTTGCCCAACGGATGGTTGACACCGGTCTTGCCGCCAACGGAGGAATCCACCTGCGATAACAAGGTGGTCGGCACCTGAACAAAGCCGACGCCACGCTGATAGGTCGCGGCGGCGAAACCCGTCATGTCCCCGATCACGCCACCGCCCAGTGCCAGCAGCGTGCAACCGCGATCGAAGCGGTTCTCCAGCAAAGCGGTGTAGATCCGGTTGAGCATGTCGAGTGTTTTATACTCCTCGCCATCCGGCAGGATCACCTGGCGGACATCGAAACCGGTCAATGCCTGCGCAAGCCGGCGCATGTAGAGTGGAGCGACGGTCTCGTTGGATACCACCATGACCTGCCGCGAGGCAATGGCATCGTCGAACAAGCGAGGCGCGTCGAGCAGGCCGGTGCCGATTAGAATAGGGTAGCTGCGGTCGCCTAGCTCGACACGCAAGGAGTTCTTAATATCAACCATGAAACTGATCCTGGAAAGAAGTCAGACAACGCGCACGAAAAACCCGTGCCCGATCGACACGCGCTATTCCGCGCTCCGCCATCGCGCGTCGCCGTCCGCCAGTTTGTTCAAACGTGCCACGATGTCTCTCGCCACCGCCTGCATCGGACGGTGCTCGGTGGACACTACCAAGTCCGCCAGACCACGATAGAGTGGCTCGCGTTGCGACATCAGCTCCTTCAATCTCGCCAGCGGATCCTCGAGCTGGAGCAACGGCCTGTTCTTGTCTTTCAGGGTGCGCTCGTATTGCTGTTCCGGCGAGCAGTAGAGAAACACCACCGTGCCACGCGAAACCAGATTACGCCGGTTCTCCGCTTCGAGCACGGCGCCACCCCCCGTCGCCAGCACGATACCGCTGCGCTGGGTCAACTCATCGATAATGCTCTTTTCTCTCAAGCGGAAACCCGCCTCGCCCTCGAACTCGAATATCGTCGGGATATCGACACCGGTGCGACGCTGTAACTCGTGATCACTATCGAAAAAATCGAGTTTCAGTGTCTGCGCCAACTGCCGCCCGATGGTGGTCTTGCCCGCGCCCATCGGACCGACCAGAAATAGGTTGTTTTTCGCCATCATCGGGGAATCATACCAGCCCGACGGCATGGGCGGATATAGCCTCCGCCACAACGTAAAAGGGAGGCCTAAGCCTCCCCCTCGATCCAGCCGAAAATGCGCGGTGTGATCAGCGCACCACCGACAGCCCGCTCTTGATGATCGACGGCGTCACGAACAGCAACAGCTCGGAGTTCTCGTCCTTGCGCTGCGTCTGCCGGAACATCGCCCCGACATAGGGCAGTTCACCAAAGAAAGGCACGCGCTCGACGCTCTTCGAGCGATTCCTCTCGAACACGCCACCCAACACGATGGTCTCGCCATTCTCGACCAGCACCGAGGTTTCCACCGAACGCGTATTCACCGGCGGTACGCCGAGCACCGCGCGCGCGAAATCCGGGTTGTCCTTGCGTACGATGAGATCCATCTTGATGCGGTCATCCGGCGTGATATGCGGCGTCACCTCAAGCTTCAGCACCGCTTCCTTGAACGCCACATTGGTCGCGCCGCTTGAGGTCGACTGCTGGTAGGGGATCTCGACACCCTGCTTGATTGTCGCCTTGTGCTGATCCGCGGTGATCACCCGTGGACTGGAAACGACCTCGCCCTTGCCTTCCTGCTGCATCGCGGACAACTCGAGATTCAGCAGATAGCTGCCGACCTTGCCGAGCAGCAGGTTGACGGCCCCACCGCGCCCGGGACTCAGCGTCTGTGGCAGATTCACCATCAACGCCTCGTTCCCGGATCCGGCGGGATTCTCAATGCCGGTATGAAAGCCCATGAACTGCCCGGCATCTACGCCGAAGTCGCTGATATGCCCCGGCAATCCACCGGCAATCATGGCTTCATTGTCACCGCCGATCTTGGTGTTGGATTTCAGCCCAAAGCGCACCCCGATGTCCCGCGCGAAATCATCGTTGGCGATCACGATGCGCGATTCGATCATCACCTGGCGCACCGGTATATCCAGCTTCCCGATCAACTGACGAATACTCTCCAGCTGGGCATTCGTGTCGCGAATGAGCAGGGTATTGGTACGCGTATCGACGGTCACGCTGCCACGCGGCGACATCAGCTGATTCTCTTCTGCCTTCAGCAACTCGGCGAAATCGCTGGCCTTGCCATAGTTGACCTGAATCAGGTCTGAGTGCAGCGGCGCCAGCTCCTCGATCTGCTTTTGTGATTCGAGCTCCAACTGCTCGCGCGCGGCAATCTCTTCGGTCGGCGCGATCATGATGACGTTGTCCGTCTGACGCTTGGACAAGCCCTTTGTCTTCAAGATGATGTCCAGCGCCTGGTCCCAGGGTACGTTCTTCAGACGCAAGGTGATACTGCCGCCCACGGTATCGCTGACCACCATGTTCAAACCGGTAAAATCGGCCAACAACTGTAGGACGGAGCGAACCGGGATGTCCTGAAAATTCAGGGAAAGCCGATCGCCGGAATAGGTCAGGCGCTCTTTCTGCAGACGTGTTTTCTCCGCCTTGCTCAAGGGGCGAAACTCTATCGTGTATTCATTGCCGGCCTGGTAGGCCAGATGCTCGTAGTTCCCCTTCGCGGAAATGACGACCTGCGCCGCATTGCCCCGCTGGCTCAGCGCCACGCTTTGTACCGGCGTGGCGAAATCGGTCACATCGAGCTTGTTTGCCAGTGATTTCGGCAGGGTCGTGTTCAACAGGTCGAGAACGACCTTGCCGCCCTCTTCGCGCAGATCGGTGACCACGTCATCCCGGTTGAGACGAATGACCACGCGCCCCTCGCCACGCGGGCCGCGATTGAAGTCGACATGCTTGACCTGGTTTCGCGCGGCTTTTGCCGAACCGCGGTGACTCTTGCGCGCGGAGGATACGATCGCGGCGGAACCCTTCCCGCTGGCGCCAACGGTGACGCGAATCACGTTACCATCCGCCACCAAGGTATAGGGCGCGGAATCCGCCAGATTGATGACCACGCGCGTCCGGTTCCCGGCTTCCACCGCCGACACACTGGACACCAGGCCAATGCCGACCTTCTGCGTTTTCTTTTTCAGACCCAGCTTGACGCCGGCCAGATCGATGGCGATTCGCGCGGGATTGTCCGTGGTGAAACTGACCGGATCGAGAATCTGGCCATCGGCCTTCAATACCAACTCGACCTTGCTGCCAGGCAGCGCGGCGAAACTGATATCTTTCAACACCGTTGCGGCCGAGACAGCCGCCGAAGCAAACAAGCTGACGACAATAATCCATGCCATGAATATTCTGTTCATTTGATCCTGCATCTCTGCCTCATAAATTCAAAATTCTACGGAAACGATCCCACTCACCCGAGCCGCCAGGGAGCCGGACACCACTATCCGGCCCAAGTAAACGTCAACACAACCCTACAAAGAGGAGTCCCCAAGACTGACGGTTGCCGAGCGTTCGATAAAGCCGCCACGCTGATCTGGCACGATCTCGGTCAATTCGATCCGCTCCTCGGAGATACGTCGCACCTTACCATTGTTCTCGCCCATGTAGTTTCCCGGACGTACCCGGTAGATCGTACCGCTCTTGGCCTGAACCAGCGCCCATAGGGTGTTGTCCTTATCCAGTGTTCCCACCATGCGCAAGGTATCCAGCGGAAATGCCTCCAGCTCTTCCTTCCGCCTCAAGGGGTCCGGACGAACGCCGTTGCCCGCCGTGCTGACCGGTCCGCTTTCCGCCGACTCGACGATCTCGAACGGGTTGCGGCGATTATCGTCCTGATAAAGATAGGTATCGACCTGCTTGATCGACGGAATCGGGTCGATCGGGGGAGCCTTGCGTGCTTTCACCTCGGCAATATAGGATCGCAGATCACTCATGTTATCGCTTGTGCAGCCAACAAGGAACACTATCAGCAGCAACAGGGAGAAACCTGTGACCCGGTTTACAGCTTCTGCCATACGCATTGTATATTCGCCTCCCATCAGCCTTCTTCATCCAGGTAACGATAGGTTTTCGCGGTCGCCTCCATGATCAGCTCGCCTTTTTTGTTCGGATCCGTCGAACCCCGGCTCTGGGGTTGCGCGCGGATATTGATATCGTGAATGGTAACGATTCGGGGCAAGCCGGCCAGGCCGCTGACAAATTTGCCAAACTCGTGATAACCACCCACCACGCGCAGCTTGATCGGCAGTTCCGCATAGAATTCTTTCGGAATCTCGCCCTGGGGCTGGAAGAGCTCGAACTCCAGGCCGGAAGCCAGACCCATTTGCGATACATCCACCAGCAACTCGGCGACCTCGGTCTTGTCCGGCAATTGGCGAAGCATTGCCCCAAACGACTCCCGCATCTCGTCCAACTGCTGTTTATACTTTTCCAGGTTTGCGGCCTTCGCCTGCTTCTCTTCGAAACTCTTGCGCAGATCCAGCTCTTTCTTTTCGACGCGATCCAGGTTGATATACTGCTCCTTGGTGTCGAGGAAGTACCAAGCCACGCCGACCCCGATGCACAACAGCAATACCAGTATGGCCTTGACCGGCCACGGCCATACGCCGATATTGCTTAAATCCAGATCGTTCAACTCGTCCATATTCATTCGGCACCTTCCTCCCCGCTCGCCGGAGATTTCTGCTGTAGAACCAGCACGAAGCTGTTGTATTCCGCGGCCGGATTCTCCGCCTTGTTTTCTATGATTTGCAGCTTCGGATTACTCACCCAGTCGGAAGCCTCGACGTTACGCATGTAGGCGGAAACCCGGGCATTGGACTGGGCGCGCCCCCTCACCGTCAACACGTTGCCTCGCTGCACGATGCTGGTGAGCACGACCCCATCCGGGAGCGTATTCACCAACTCATCGAAGACATGCACGATCTCCGGCCGGCTGGCTTGCAGTTGCTGAATGATATCCATGCGCGCCAGCAGCTGAGACTTGGTCTTCTCCAGATCCTGAATCTCGCGGATCCGACTGTCGACAAGTGAAATCTCTTGGTCCAACAGATTGTTGCGCCGATTTTGCTGTTCTATCTGCCGCTCCACCAGCATATGCCAGCCAAACAATACACCCAGCGTCACCAGAACGGCGGCGAGCATGATCGCCAGAAACTCACTGGTGCGCCGCTTGCGCAGTGTTTCACGCCATGGCAGGAGATTGATATTCGCCATCAGCCAAAGCTCCTTAAAGCCAAGCCACAGGCGATCATCAGCGCCGGGGCATCGTTACTCAGTGCCTGAGGTTTCACTTTGGAGGAAACAGACATCTTCGCGAAGGGGTTGGCGATGGAGGTTCCGACCCCGAGTTTCTCTTCGACCAGATCATCGATCCCGGGAATCGATGAACTACCGCCCGCGAGTACAACCTGGTCGACCCGGTTGTAGGTACTCGCGGAAAAAAAGAACTGCAACGAGCGGCTAACCTGCATGGCCATGGCCTCCTTGAACGGATCCAGCACTTCCGGAATGTAGTTGTCCGGCAATCCCCCCTGACGCTTCGCCATGCCGGCCTCTTCCAGGGACAATCCGTATCGACGCTGAATCTCTTCGGTCAATTGCTTGCCACCGAAATTCTGCTCTCGTGTATAGATGATGCGCCGATTGTGCAGTACGTTCAGCGTTGTGGTGACCGCGCCGATATCGACGACCGCGACGGTCTGATCCTCACCCTGTTCCGGCCAGCTGTCATAGAGTTGCGTGCAAGCCCGCTCCAGGGCGTAGGCTTCGACATCCACCACTTCAGCCACCAGACCGGCGATATCCAGCGCCGCGACGCGATCCTCGACGTTTTCCGCTCGCGAGGCCGCCAGCAGCACTTCGACGAGCTCCGGATTCTTATCGGAGATGCCGAGCACCTCGAAATCGATATTGACCTCATCGAGGGGATAAGGAATGTACTGATCCGCCTCCAGCTCGATCTGGCTTTCCATTTCCTGTTCGCTGAGCGCGGCGGGCATGGTGATCACTTTGGTGATCACGGCGGAGCCGGATACCGCCACGACTGCCTTTTTGGATTTGGCGTTCGCCCTTTTGACCACATTGCGCACCGCTTGGCCGACGGCGTCGACATCCGCGATATTCTTTTCCACCATCGCGTTGGCCGGCAACGGTTCCACACCGTAACTCTCGACCCGATAGTTAGCCCCGGAGCGACCGGAACCCTTGCTGAGCTCCAGCAATTTCACGGCCGTCGAGCTGATATCCAGCCCGACTAGTTGTGTGTGTTTTGCATCGAACGGCCACATGCTATTGATAGAAATCCTGGGTTAGTGAGGGGGGAGTACAGCGTGAGAAATCAAACAAGCTCTGCCACTATATAGCATCACGTAAATCAATGTGAAGCCCTTTCTTGACGCGGGTATCGAAGAGGGATAACACCATCCCCGTTACCGGGAAGCCACCGAAAAACCGCGACTTGAGAACTTCCAACCATCGCGAGACAATACGCCGACCGCCTTCGACAAGCAGGTCTTTCCAGCGCCCGTGAATGCGTCGCCAGCCGTCAAGTCTACGGCCAGCCCCACATTTCTTGCATGATGCAACCTTGATACTGTGAACCAGTCCATGAAGTGGCCCATTAAAATTCTGAAGTTCGTACTCATCTCGGGTGTTGTTGTTGCCCTTGTCGGCATCGCCGCCACCTATGGTCTGTACCGTCATTTCGAACCCCAGCTACCCGCCATCGACAACCTGAGAAACGTCCGCTTCCAGGTCCCGCTGCGCGTATATACCGCCGACGACAAATTGCTCGCGGAGTTTGGAGAGAAGAAACGCATCCCGGTTGCGTATGACGCCATTCCCAAAACCGTGGTACAGGCATTCCTTGCCGCGGAAGACGCGCGTTTCTTCGACCACCCCGGGGTGGATTATCAAGGCCTGCTCAGGGCTGCCACGCAGTACGCGTTGACCGGCAAGCGCCGACAGGGCGGCAGTACGATCACCATGCAGGTTGCACGCAACTTCTATCTATCTCGAAAGAAGACCTTTACGCGCAAACTCAACGAGATCTTTCTGGCGCTGAAAATCGAGCATGAACTATCCAAGGAAGACATCCTGACGCTGTATCTGAACAAGATCTATCTTGGCAACCGGGCCTATGGTGTCGCCGCCGCGGCCCAAGTCTATTACGGCAAGTCGCTCGACAACTTGACCCTTGCCGAAACCGCCATGATAGCCGGCCTGCCAAAAGCCCCGTCACGCTTCAACCCCATCATCAATCCAGAGCGCGCCCTTGAACGCCGCTCCTACGTCCTCAAACGCATGCGCGAGCTGGGGACTATCGACGAGGCCAGCTACCAACGAGCGGACAATGCACCACTTACAGCCAGCCTGCATCGCACGAAGACGGATATCGCGGCCCCATTCGTCGCCGAGATGGTGCGCACGTCCCTGTTCGAACAGTATGGCGAAGCGATCTACTCGGATGGCTACACGGTCAAAACGACGCTTGACAGCACGCTACAGGACGCAGCGCAACGGGCGTTGCGCAATGCACTCGACGCCTATGACCAGCGTCATGGCTGGCGTGGTCCGGAGGCACATATCGACATACCCGACGCGGGAGATATCGCGCATCTGGAAGCCGAACTGCAAAAGTACCCCGAGGTAGGCCGATTGCGACCCGCCGTCGTCACCATGGTCGGTAAAAAATCGGCAAGCGTTATCACTAAAACAGGCGATACCGTCGAGTTGCCCTGGGCCGGCCTCAAATGGGCAAGAAAACACCTGTCCGCGGATCGTGTCGGCCCAGCACCCAAGCTGGCGTCCGAGATCCTCGCTATCGGTGATGTCGTCAGAATCCGCCAGACGCACGGCAAGAAGGGTTCGACCTATTGGCGGCTCGCGCAGATACCGGCGATCGAGGGCGCATTTGTCTCCATCGACCCGCACGATGGCGCCATTCTCGCGCTTGCTGGTGGCTATGACTATTACCACAGCAAGTTCAATCGGGTGACCCAGGCAAAACGGCAACCCGGATCGGGTTTCAAGGCCTACATCTACTCCGCCGCGCTGGAGAATGGCTTCACGCCGGCCAGCATCATCAACGACGCGCCTATCGTGCTGGACGATGCCAGCCTGGAAACGGAATGGCGGCCACAGAACTACAGCGGTCGCTTCTTCGGTCCCACCCGGCTGCGCTGGGCGTTGACGAAATCTCGCAATCTGGTGTCCATTCGCATACTCCGGCGCATGGGCATCGAAAACGCGCTGAAGCATATCGCGCGCTTCGGCTTCGACCCGAATGAACTGCCGCACAACCTGTCGCTCGCGCTCGGCAGTGGCGCTGTCACGCCGCTGGAAATGGCGCGCGGCTATGCCGTGCTCGCCAATGGTGGATTTCTGATTCAACCCTACCTGATTTCAAGGATAGACAAGGTGGGCGAAGGCACATTATTTACCGCTTCGCCAGCGAGCGCCTCTCCGGTAAATGCAAATAGCAAATCCGCCCCGCGCGTGATCAGCGCGGAAAACCGCTTTTTGATGTACAGCATGATGCAGGATGTCATCCAGCGCGGCACGGCAACCAAAGCCAAGGTGCTCAAACGCAGGGATCTGGCCGGCAAGACCGGCACCACCAACGATCAGGTGGACGCCTGGTTCAACGGCTACAACCAGTCGATCGTCGCCATCGCCTGGGTGGGCTTCGATAATCCAAGATCCCTGGGACGGGGAGAGGTGGCCGGACGGGCCGCGCTGCCGGCATGGATAGAATTCATGCGTACCGCGTTGAAGCGCATACCGGATGTCCCGCCAACACCGCCGGATACACTGAGCCGAATCGCCATCGACCCCAAGACTGGCGAACG
>JALULB010000131.1 GCA_027041035.1 Sedimenticola sp.
CCAGCTTGACCAGGTTGTGGCCGTCGAGCAGCTCGCGCGCCAGGCGGCAGGTGCGTACCGCGGTCTTGGCGTCGAAGCAGCCGGCCGTGTTCGGCAGGATGGTGTACTTGTCCGGCGAGACGACATCCAGGATATTCGGTTCGTCGCTGTTCTGACCGATGTTCGAACGTCGCACCGCGATGGTCACGATCTCGGCGCCGCTGGCGGCCAGCGCGGCGCGGGTCTCGTCCATGTCCTTGTACTTGCCGGTGCCCACCAGCAGGCGGGAATGATAGGTCTTGCCAGCTATCTGGAAGCTGTCCTGTCGGGTTTCGCTCATGGTGTTTTCTACTGCTTTTGAAGAATGGGGGAAAGACTCAGCCGCCGCCGATGGCCTGCACGACCTCGATCCGGTCGCCGGCATGCAGGCGGTGGCTGGCGTGGCGCGAACGCGGGATCAGCTCTTCGTCGATCTCCACCGCGTAGCGCTGGCCGTTCAGATCCAGCGTGTCGATCAGCTGGGCGAGCGTGGTATCGTCGGCGATCTCGCGGGGTTCGCCGTTCAGAAATATCTGCATAATCTTGGGTTATACTGCCGGATTGACCCCTACATTGTAACGATTCTACACCGGATTTACGAAAAGGAAGAGGGCAGGCATGAGCGAACACTGGAATGAGGATCTGATACCGATCGAGCAGGCGAAAACCCTGGATGGCTTGTTCAACCAGCGTGTCCGCCGCTCGCCCGATGCCGTGGCCTATACCAGTTTCGATCGTGAGACCAAGCGTTGGGAGGATTTCACCTGGCGGCAGATGGCGGCGGCGGTCGGTCGTTGGCAGAAGGCGCTGCGGGCGGAGAATCTGCACGAAGGCGAGCGCGTCGGCGTGATCCTGCGCAACTGTCCGGAATGGGTGGTGTTCGATATCGCCGCGCTCGGCATGGGCCTGGTGACGGTACCGCTGTACACCGACGACCGGCCGGACAATATCGCCTATATCCTCGACGACGCGGCCATCCGGCTGTTGCTGGTGCAGGACGCCGGGCGTTGGAAGAAGCTGGCGCCGGTCACGCTGGAATGCGAGGCCTTGCAGCGCGTGCTGCTGCTGGATTCGAGCAAGGAGGCGGGGCGGTTCGCGCGCAATGACGAGCGCGTGATGAAGGTGGCGGACTGGTTGCCGGACGAGGATGCCGAACCCCGCCAGCGCGACGGCGACGGCCATGCGCTGGCCTCCATCGTGTACACCTCCGGCACCACCGGGCGGCCGAAGGGCGTCATGCTCAGCCACCGCAACATGATGACGGTCGCGCACGGCGGCCTGACCGCGATCGACTGCTACAAGCAGGATGTGTTCCTCTCCTTTCTGCCGTTGTCGCATACCCTGGAGCGCAGCGGCGGCTACTACCTGCCGATGCTGGCCGGCGCGCGGGTCGCCTTCTCCCGTTCGGTGGCGCAGTTGTCGAACGATCTGGTCGAGATCCGGCCCAGCGTGATGATCGCCGTGCCGCGCATCTTCGAACGTGTCCATGGTCGCCTGCTCGGCCAGTTGGAAAAACAGTCGCCGCTCGCGCGCTATCTGTTCAATCTGACCATCACGGTCGGCTGGCGACGTTTCGAGCGCCAGCAGGGCCGCGCCAGCTGGTCGCCGAAATTACTGCTCTGGCCGTTGCTCGATCGCCTGGTCGCGAGCAAGGTGCGGGAGAAACTTGGCGGGCGCCTGCGCGTCGCGATCAGCGGTGGCGCGGCGTTGTCGCCGGAGATCTCGCGCGTGTTTCTTGGTCTCGGCGTGCCCATCGTGCAAGGTTACGGCCTGACCGAGACCAGTCCGGTGATCAGCGTGAACCGGCTCAACGACAACCTGCCGCAAGGCGTCGGTCGGCCCTTGCGCGGTGTCACGGTGAGCCTGGGCGAGGACGACGAACTGCTGGTGAAGACGCCCGGCATGATGCTGGGCTACTGGAACAACCACGCGGCCACCGCCGAGATGATCGACGCCGACGGCTGGCTGCACACCGGCGACCAGGTGCGTCTTCAGGATGGCCACATCATCATTACCGGCCGGCTGAAGGATATTCTGGTACTGTCGAACGGCGAGAAGATCCCGCCGGGTGACATGGAGGTCGCGATCACGCTCGATCCGCTGTTCGAACAGGTGCTGGTAGTCGGCGAGGGGCGGCCCTATCTGAGCGCGCTGGTCGTGCTCGATGCGACGCGCTGGGCCGATTACCTGAAAGCCCGGGGGCTGGACGCGGAGGATGCCAGCCTGTTGCGCGACAAGAAGATCCTGCGCGATATGCAAAAACGCATCGGCGCGTTACTGAACAATTTCCCCGGCTACGCGAAGATCCGTCGCGTGACTCTGTTGCTGGAGCCATGGACGATCGAGGAGGGGCTGATGACGCCGACACTGAAACTGAAGCGCGCGAAGATCCTGGAGCGCCATGCCGCCGAGGTCGAGGCGATGTATGCCGATGGCGCGACCTGACTCCGACTTTCTTGATCTGCATCAAGGTATGTCGTTTTAGCCTCTTTCTTTCTTTTCTTCGATCAATCTGGATTAATGTGTGGCGCGTGGTGTCTGCCGCAGAATAGCCAGCGATCATGTCGTTTCCCCGAAATAGGCTATCAAGGGCGAAATAATAATGTATGGGAAAAGTCTCAGTGGTGTACTGGCCTCGATTCCGTTGTTCCAGGGCGCGGATGCCGATACCCTCGACAGCATGGCGTGGCAGGTTCAGGGCAAGAGCTTCAAGAAGGGTGAATGCGTCATCGAGAAGGGCTGTATCGCTCACGGCTTCTACTATATCGAACGCGGTCAGGTGAAGCTGTCGTTCATCTCCGAGCAGGGTAACGAGAAGGTCGTCGAGCTGCTCGGCGAGGGCGCCACCTTTGGCGAGGCCGCGATGTTCGTCGGCCAGCCGATCCCGGTATTCGTTCAGGCCTGCATGCCGACCCGCCTGCTGTTCATCCGCAAGGAGGCGGTGTGGGATCTGATCGAGCGCTGCCCGGACGTGGCGATGCACGTCATCGCCTCACTGAGCCGGCGCTTGCACAGCATGTTCGGCGAGTTCGAATCCCTGTGTCTGCTCAGCTCACGCGAGCGGGTGACCGGCTTTCTGCTGCGCGAGCTGCGCGTCGGCGCGGAGCCGGGCGTCAAGGAGATTCGGCTGCCGTCCACCAAGGCGGCGACAGCATCGTTGCTGAACCTGACGCCGGAGACCTTCTCGCGGGTCATCCACGGCCTGGAACGCGAGGGCATCGTCAATGTCGACGGGCGCCGCGTCGAGGTGCTCGACGAGGACCGCCTGCGCGCCCAGACGCATTGTTGACGGCTCGTTCTTCCATCGCATAACCGTTCGCGGCGCCGGCGTTTTCTGGTGCTATACTTTCCGCCATGCAAACCGCCAAGCGCCCGGTTCACCTCAATCTGTTCCAGATTCGTCTGCCGATCGCCGGCGTGATGTCCATTCTCCACCGCCTGTGCGGTGTGCTGCTGTTCCTCTCCCTGCCGGCTTTCAGTTGGCTGCTGCATGCCTCCATCGCCGATGCCGAGACGTGGCGGGGTATCGTCGCGTGGCTGGCCACGCCGTTCGGACGGGTCTTTCTGATCCTGTCGATGTGGGCCTTGCTGCATCACCTGCTGGCCGGCATCCGCTACCTGCTGCTGGATCTCGACCTGGGTGTCGATCGACCGGCCTACCGGCTTACCGCCTGGGCGGTGGTGCTTGCCGCGCCGTTGCTGGCGCTGCTCGTCGGAGTCCTGTTGTGAGCCGCCGCGCCAGTGGTTTGCGCGCGTGGCTGCTGCAACGCATCAGCGCGGTCTATATCGGGCTGTTCATCCTGGGGCTGCTGGCGATGCTATTGATCGCGCCGCCGCACAGCTTCATGGACTGGCGCGAGTGGCTGGCGCGGCCGTTGGTGATGGTCGCGTTCATCCTGTTCATCGTCAGCGTCGCGCTGCACGCCTGGGTCGGCATGCGCGATGTGC
>JALULB010000132.1 GCA_027041035.1 Sedimenticola sp.
ATAAAACAGAATAACCACCCATATATTGAATGGGTTATATGCGCTTCCCGCTAGCGATAGACAATAAACACTCGCCGGATCCGAATCAAGGATGCTCACGCTAATGGACTCTCGCGTTGCCGAGCTCCTGATACGGACGGTCGTCTTAAATTGCGCCGGAAACCAATATGTTTACGAAAGAATGGGAACAATCCGCCGATACCCGGACAACACGGCCCCAGGACCAATCATTACGATGAAGCAGAGCACGCCGACAACATATCCGGCAAACGATCAGGTGATAACGGAAATCAAGATCCTTATCTCCGGTCCGGTCTCCGCGGGCAAGACTACCGCCGTTTCGAGGGTATGCGACTCGGAGATCGTCAAGACCGAGGCCGCCTATACCGGGAGATGCCTTGACGACGACAAGGACACCACGACGGTTGCGATGGATTATGGCCTGTGCAGTCGCTTTCCGGGCCACCGCATTCACCTGTACGGCACGCCCGGCCAGCAGCGCTTCGATTTCATGTGGGATATTCTGGGCAAGGGCATGGACGGTATCATTATTCTTATCAATAATGACCAGCCGGCACCACACGAAACACTCAAGCAATTTCTCGCGACGTTTTCCTCCCTGCCCACCGTGATTGGCGTCACCAAGATGGACCGGGACCCCGAGCCGTCCATCGGCGACTACCGGAAAATGCTGAAAAAACTCGATGCGTCCCACATCCCGGTATTCAATATCGATTCGAGGAGCCGTCGTGATGTTACCCTGTTGATCGACAACCTCCTGCCTTCCGTGGACGAGCAACGCCAATGAGTACCTTCCAGCTTCGTGACAGCCTGTACATCGCATTGACGCCGGCTGGCGCCTACTACGCCGTTTCTGGAGAGGAACGCAACGAGCACCGTATCTTTCTGAACAAACTGCTGCGGCAACAGGCCACGATCGCCCTGACAGCGGAAAACCTGGCACATCTTACCGGCAGGGACGATTATCAGGAGCTACTCTACCGCTGTCAGCAACTCGGCTGGCTGCAAGGCCTGACGGAACCGCTGAGCGTGCCGGAAGGCCAGTTGGAGACCATTCTGCAAGAGCTGCTCCCGAAACTCTCGGCAAATGGCCGGGTACTCCTGGCCGACGCCCACGGCTTCACCATCGTCTCATCGGGCTTCGATCAAAGCGTCGTTGACGAACTCGCCGCCCTGAGCGCCGATATTGCCATCGTCCACCAGAAATACCATCGCACCCTCGACGAAACCCTGAAGCTGGGTTCGAACGCCTGGGCGCTCGTGGACGCCGGAGGCAACAGCCAGGTCGGCTTCTGGCCGCTGTATATCGGCGAGCACCGCTTCGTCCTGGTTCTCGACGGCTCTACCCGCCTGAATCAACCTACGTTAACGACACTCATTTGGGTGCTGGCCAACCGCTACGGCGTGTAATACCCGCCATTTGTAAATTTATGTAAAACCGATCGATAGCGGGAGTTACGCCCTTCCATTCAGGAGCGCAACCCGCGTATAGTATTGCGCAGTATGGGATAAGCATTCCCCCAAGCGACTTTGGGTCCCGCGTTCGCGCAAGAATCCTCGCGGCATCGGTAGCCAAACGCTGGCAGCCCGTACTTTGGCTTCAACTCAAGTAGCACGAAATCGCGTTGTCGATAGCCGCTCATTACAAGGACTCCGGTTTCGGTTCGGCTGGCCACGTCCTTGGCCCGCCCTCCCCGACAATGTGTTTTTCCCATGAATTTGGTAACGCCTCGGTGAGTAATTCGACGGTAGTAATCGAGAATCGATCCAAACAACAGGGACATACAGATGTCAAGCAGTACACTCCGCGTCGCCACCGTGGGGCTTAGCGACAAGACCGAATCCACATTGAAGATGTTCCTCGAAAGGAAACACGATTCCTACAGCCTGGTCAGCTTCAACGACGCGCCCGACTGCGTCATTTTCGACCTGGATCGGCCAACCGGGCGCGCCCAGTGGCACCACTATCTCAATTCGGCGCAACGCAGCCCGCGTGCCAGCATATTGCTGTCGCTGAGCGGCTACGGCGACGCGGACTGCAAGCGCCTGCACCGGATTTGCACGCTGCTCAGGAAACCCATCCGCCTGCACCAGATCCACGATGCGCTGGCAAGAGTACTCGAGCGAAAGCATGCCTCTCCGAGAGCGGATAGCTCACTGTATTCACCGCGTGGAACGAAAAACGGCGCGCGCACCGAAGCTACCGTGGACACCTCCACCCTTGATAACAATGGTGATTCATCGCTTTATCAGGCGGCGGCGAATCTGCCGGGCAAGGACATCCCGGTCAGCTACAGCAACGCCGTGCAACTCTCGCGTAACGACACCCAGGGGATCAAGAAAGCACAATACAATCCCGACCAATATCTGCAAGGCTTTCTGGAAAAGGTGCTCGACGAGAATCAGGCCTCGGAAAACACAAGGGAAGTCCTCCATATAGCCACCAATGACGGTCCGATAACCCTGCATCTCGGCACGGGAAAGGCTTCCATCCATCTGAGCAAGTACCGCTTCCGCACCCTTTGTTCCCTGCCGCATGATGGCATTTCTCCACCGCCCTGGCGTCTCGTCGACGAACCAATCACCCCTCCCGGGAACCCGCACAAAAAACAGACATCCATCGAAAGCTTGATGTGGGTCGCGGCCATCTGGGCAGCTCGCGGGCGTTTCCCCCGCGATTTGGACCTCGACAAATCGATACACCTGAGACATTGGCCAAACCTGACACGACTGACCAATACGCCACATGCCACCCGCATCACCGCGCTTTGGAGCCAGAATGACTATTCCCTGCTGGACACCGCCGCGCTGCTCGGCATCGACCAGCGCCATGTCTTCACCTACGCAAGCGCCTGCCACGCACTGAAACTGCTCGAGTACAATCGGCATGCTGTTTCTGTCGATCAACCCCGGTCGCGGGGTAAGCGTCAGGCACCACACAAGCACCGATCCCTGCTCGGGCGACTGCTCGCACGCATGTCGATCTTTTCCCGGGATCCCGACGAATAATAAGCCATCAAGTCCTGCACTCAGGACGACATCACGAATCACGACTAAAATGGACGCGACAACAGGCAGCCACCCGCATGTATCACCACAAAATCATCTTTACCGGCCCGGTCGGATCTGGCAAAACGACCGCGATAGAGACCTTGAGCGACGTGCCCGTGGTTTGTACCGATCAGCGCGCCACCGACAGCGATGAGATCGGCAAAGCCAAAACGACCGTCGCGATGGACTATGGAAAGATCCTGCTGAAGAGTGGTGAAACCATCCATCTATATGGCACCCCCGGTCAGGACCGTTTCGATTTCATGTGGGACATTCTGACCGAGGGGGGGATCGGGCTGATTATCCTGGTGGACAACTCCAACACCGACCCGATCGATGATCTCGCACATTTTCTGACGGCGTTTTCGGACTTCATCGAACAGACCGCCACGGCAATTGGCGTGACACATACCGATGTCACAGTCCTGCGCAATCTTCAGCGTTATCATCAGCTATTGGAACGATTCGAACTGCGTTGCCCCCTTTTCGAGGTGGATGCCCGGGATCCGCGCGACATGAGCCGATTGATGGAAGCACTACTGCTCTCGCTGGACCCTGGCATCCGCGCATCCGCCTTGGAAGCCGGCGACGAAAGCGCGTCTTCCCGGAATACCAAACCCGATCGCCACTGACGGCGGATGTGCTAACATCCTCCTGACCCGATAACTATCTCATCTATGAAGGAAAAAGAAATGCGCATAGACATGATCGACAGCGTTCTCAGCGACCTCAACGGCAGCTCCGCGGACATCGAGGCATCCAGCGTTGTCTCCACCGACGGCCTGATTATCGCGGCCCAACTGCCTTCCACCATGGATGAAGACCGTGTCGGCGCGATGAGCGCCGCGATGCTGTCTCTTGGTGACCGCACGGCCCAGGAACTGGGGCGCGGCACGCTCGATCAAGTATTGGTAAAAGGCGACGAGGGTTATGTCTTGATGATTCACGCAGGTCCCGATGCGGTGCTCACCGTACTGGCCAAGGCCAGTGCCCGGCTCGGACTGGTGTTTCTGGATGTGAAGCGTGCCGCGGAAAGCATCGCAAAGCTTGTATAGAATTCCTTGATTCAACATCACAAAAAAACGATAACCAACTGAATCCATTGGGACTAAAAAAGAAAACACCAGACACCATGCCGGTACCTCAGGTATAGAAAGCGGCCCCTCGGCCGATACGCCTGTCAGGCCAATATCTAGGGACACAATATGCAGGACATGTGCCCAGGGGACATCGCTGGAAACTATACCGAGCACCGTCTGCGCTACTTCGACGGCAGCCAGAGAACCGTGCTGGTCAGCGAGACGGAAACACCCTACCCCGAGGGTCGCTTGATCGTATCGCGAACGGACCTCGAGGGCGTGCTGACCCACGTCAACCAGTCCTTTGTCGACATGGCCGGCTATACCGAACAGGAACTGATCGGCGCGCCCCACAGCATCCTGCGACATCCCGACATGCCAAAGGCCGCTTTCGCCGACCTGTGGCAAACCGTTACCGCCGGCAAACCCTGGCAGGGCTACGTCAAGAACCTGCGCAAGGACGGCGGCTATTATTGGGTTCTCGCCACGGTAATCCCCAATGTCCGCGAGGGGCGGGTGGTGAGCTACACCTCGGTGCGCAGAAAACCGTCGCGCGGCAAGGTGGAAGAACACGCCGCGCTCTATCGCAAGCTCCGCCGGGAAGAAAGCTGATGACCCTACAGTTCGCAATCAGCCCCGATTTCCCGCCCGAGCATATTCCCGGCTGGTATATCTTCAATACCTGGCTGCAACGGGAACTGGATTGCGCCATCCATCTGCAACTGTACGACAACTTCGGCGACCTGCGCGAGGCAATCCATGCCGACCGCCTGGACCTGGTCTACGCCAACCCGTTCGACGCCTCGTTACTCGTCAGGGAGAAACATTTCATGCCGTTGGCGCGCGCGGACAACCTTCAGGACGAAGCCGTCGTGCTGACCGCGGATCATCACCGCGCCCGACACATCGAGGATCTGCGTCCGGGCACGGTAATCGCCGCGACCGACGTTCCCGATATCGAGATGATGGGGATGATCATGATCGAACCAGCGGATCTGAACCGGAACAACACCCAGCGCATTACCTGCGACAACTACGTCATGGTGGCAAAACAGCTACTCAACGACGAGGCCGATATCGGTTTTTTCCTTGCCGAGGCATTCGACAACCTCTCCGATCTGGTCAAGAACCAGCTGCGCCCACTGGTGCGCAGCCAGATCCAGGTGATACACCACAGCCTGATGGCCGGCCCCGCCCTTCAGGAGCGGCACGCGACCTTGCAGCAGCTGCTGACCACGATGGACACATCCGAAAAAGGACAGGGTGTACTGGATGCCCTGAAGATACACCGATGGAGCCCGCTCGCCCAAGAAGACAGCGAGTTCATGATCGATCTGATGGATACTCTGATGATCAGTTGATGTAACTACTCAGCTAACCGCTGAAATGCGCCAGCTCTACGTTCAAAAATGGTCATTTACACTTGTAACCCGGCAATTGCTCCTGCATTGCCCTAACTTTCATGACGCGGGGTGGCGCCACCCCAGATCATGAAAAATCTATGACTTAGGTGTATTTTCACATTAATAAGTTACATCCCTGTAACGATCACATTTTTTGCCTTGATCTGACGCATTTCAGCGGCGATCTGAGCAGTTACCCATGTTTTAAACAACTCGCTGAGTAGTTACCAGTTGATCAGGATACCTGCCCCGTGACGGCAGCGAGTCACTGGAGCGCAACCTGATCGAGCAGGCCACGCAGTTCCGTGACCCGTCCGAGTATAGCCTCGTCCGAAGCGATCAGGCGTTCCATCCCGAGCTCGGACAAGACCGCCTTGCCCTGGGGTGTCTCGTGCATGCCCAGCAATACCCGGGTGACTGGCCCCCGCTGACTCTCGCGACGGGGATTCAACAGAAAGGAATGGTAGACCGAACCCTCGTTGGTCTCATCCAGCACACGCACCATCTTTCGGCTCAGTCGGCCCAAGCCGTCGAAATAATCTTTATAGATGAAACCGAACGGCACCTCCTTGCGCGCCACGGCATTCATTACCGCCAACCAGCTATCCTTGCCCACCAGCCTCGCGGGGGCCACTCCGTCCATCCGTAGCCTGGCAAGCGCCAGACAGGTTGGCAGCATGCTGGGCACCGAAGCCACCTCGCGACCGGCAACCGAGCGCAAGGACAGATTGGGCGTCAGCTCCGACATACGGCTATTCGCGATAATGACCACCTCGTCGAACAGATTCGACGCCCGAGCCACGACATGGAAGCCGTGCCCGGTACAGAGATTGAAGGTATCTTGCGGGTTCGCATAGACAATGTCCGCCGACTCGATCTGCCGGTGATAATCGGCAAAGCCCGCCGACGGCGAAAAACGAATGCGCGTGGCCTCCAATTGTTGACCGAGGTACTGAGCAAACGTAAACCAGCGATCCGGATTCTTGGCGGTATCGTGCGGGCACACCGACAACCCCAGGCTCTCGGAGGTCATGCCACCGTGAACCTTATGTAATACATAACGTTACAGGTTTTTTGCATATGAGTTTCTCTATTCTCCCGCCTAAGGCAGAGCCATAGGATTCCAAAACAGCGGAGTTTTAAGACCGTGAAGCCACTCCCACAACGACGAGCAACGCAGCATTGGGCGAAAGCATGCGTGCGAGCGTGCCGGGGTTTGAGGGAGAAGGCTATACCTACTGTCTGGCGGCATCCGGGTTCATTCCATGAATTATTTTAGCCGCACGATCGGAAACAAGCGGAGATACTTGCTAAAATATACCGGTAATACATGTATATACAATACAATATGAAAGTACTTTATCGATACTCTTCCTTGCGCCGCGTTACGCGGCACTGCATAATAGCCGGCCCACTATCATCAAGCGCTAATTTAGCGTAATATCTTAGCAATTCACTCGGTTATTTCGGTTATCCATTCTGCTATGAAACCCATGAATTCCGACACCTCCGTCCCCAGCGCCATGGCCGATGTCCAGGGAAGCCGGGACACCCGCGAGATCGCGATCGACAAGGTAGGCATCAAGGACATCCGGCACCCGGTGCGGGTAAAGGATCGCAGCGAGGGAGAGCAGCACACGATCGCGACCTTCAATATGTTCGTGTATCTTCCGCACAGCTTCAAGGGCACGCACATGTCCCGTTTCGTGGACATATTGAACCGACACGAACGCGAGATATCCGTCGATTCGTTCAAGCAGATGCTGATCGAGATGAGCGAGCGCCTGGAGTCGGAAGCCGGCCATATCGAGATGAGTTTCCCCTACTTCATCAACAAGAAGGCACCGGTCACCGGCGTCGAGAGTCTGATGGATTACGATGTCACCCTGACCGGCGAGATTCGCGATGGCAAGCCGGAGATGTTCATCAAGGTCGTCGTGCCGGTCACCAGCCTGTGTCCATGCTCGAAGAAGATCTCCGCGTACGGCGCGCACAATCAGCGCTCGCACGTCACCCTGAACGTGCGCACCAACGGCTTCATCTGGATAGAGGAACTGATCGAGATGGTCGAACAGGAAGCCTCGTGCGAACTGTACGGCCTGTTGAAACGTCCGGACGAGAAGCATGTCACCGAGCGCGCCTACGACAACCCCAAGTTCGTCGAGGACATGATCCGCGACGTGGCGGTACGCCTGAATGCCGACGAGCGCATCAACTACTACATCGTCGAGACCGAGAACTTCGAGTCGATACACAACCATTCCGCCTACGCGTTGATCGAGAAAGACAAGAGCGCCGACGAAGCAACCTGAAACTTCCGGCCGGGAGACGCGCTCGCGGCCTCAGCACACACCCACTGGCGAGGCATCGTCCCGCATCTTCAGCCAGCAGGATTCGAATCGGCTCGCCGGCATCGGATGGGCGAAATAGAAGCCCTGAAACTCCCGCACATCCCGCAACGTCAGATAATCGAGCTGCTCCTGGGTTTCCACGCCCTCCGCGACCAGCTTCAAATCCAAGTAATTGGCCATGCTGATGATCGTATCGACGATCACCGCGTCGTCTTCGTCGTCCGGCAGATCACGGATGAAACCCTGGTCGATCTTGAGGATATCCAACGGCATCTTCTTCAGATACATCAAGGACGAATAGCCGGTGCCGAAGTCGTCGATCGCCAGCCGGAAACCCTGCTCCTTCAGATCATCCATGATGCTTGCCGCGGTATCCGCGTCGTCGATGAACAACTGCTCGGTCAACTCCAGCTCGATGGAATCCGCCGCGACACCCGCCTGTTCGATCAGCGAGGCGGCGCGCCGGGTGAAACGGCGAGAACGAAACTGTCCCGAGCTGATGTTGATGGACAATCGCCCGCCATCGATCCAGCAACCGGCGGCGAGCCAGCGGCGCAGGTCGGCGCAGACCTTCTCCATCACGGTGAATTCGACATCCCGGATCAGTCCCAGCCTATGCAGCACCGGCAGGAAGTCGTCCGGCGCGACAATCCCGCGCGCCGGATCACGCCAGCGCAATAACGCCTCGGCGCCAAGCAGCCTGCCATGGCCGTCGACCTTGGGTTGATAATAGACCTGGAACTCGTCCCGCTCTATCGCCTGGATGATGCTCGCCTCGGTCGCGAGGCGGGCGTCCAGTTCATCGACCATCGACGGGTGGAAGAAATGGTAGCGGTTCCGCCCTTCGGTCTTCGCCACGTACATCGCGGTATCCGCGTGCTGCAACGCCTGCTCCGCCGTCTCCGCATCCACCGGAAAGAGGATGATGCCAATGCTCGTACTCAGCGACACGGCGCTACCTTCGAGCCGATAGGGTTCGGCGAGCGCGCTACGAATCTTCTCCGCGACCCGGCTCAGATAGCCTTCGGCGACCTCGCGACTGTCTCCCAACTCGTCCAGCAGCACGACGAACTCGTCTCCGCCGAGGCGCGCCACGGTATCCGAGGAGCGCAGGCAGGCTTTCATGCGCCCGGCCACTGTCACCAGAAGCTGGTCTCCGGCGGTATGCCCCTTGGAATCGTTGACGTTCTTGAAGTGATCCAGATCGATGAACAACAGCCCGCCGATCACCGCATGGCGTCGCGCGCGCGCCAGGGCCAGCTCCAGGCGGTCCTTCAACAGCGTGCGATTCGGCAGGGAGGTGAGCGCATCCCGCGTCGCCATGTGCTGGATGCGCTCATTGTCCTGGGCGCGACGGATCGCGATCCCGGCAAGCCGCGCGCCGGTTTCGAGCGCATAGCGTTGAAAACCGTCCGGCAAGCCCGGCTCGGCGCGCATCAAGGCAAAGGAACCGGTGTCATCGGAGGAGATATACACCGGATGCGACCAGCAACCGCGAACGTCGAAACGCGCGGCGAGTTCCCGCACCCTGCCCCAATGCTCGTCCCGCAGCACATCCGCGACGAAGACCACGTCCTCGCCAAGGATGGTCGCCGCGCACGAACCCTGCCCGGGCGCCAGGGTAAGATCCTCGAAGCACGCCCGGGTTGTCGCATCGATACTTGGCGCGGCGAGGAAACGCAGCTGTTCGTCCGGGGCATGCACCACGCTACAGGTCGATCCGGGCACGAGTTTCTCGAACGCCTCGCACAGGCTGTTCAGCGTAGCTTGCAGGTCGCTGGCGGAAGCGACCTGTTCCAGCGTATCGCGCTGGATCTCCAACAGAGACTCCATCTGCCGGCGTTCGCCGATCTGCTGGGCAAGCGACAGATTGCTGTGGCGCAGATGCTTCGCCGTGGAACGCATGCGCAACCAAATATAAGCGATCGTCAGGGCAAGCAGCAGTAACAGCGCATACAGGCCACGGGTCACGCGAGCGGACAGCCATTGCCTTTCGGATATGGCGACGCGCAGCGCATCGCGCATGGATTGAATCGTCCGCGCGGGTCGACGCGCCTTCAGCTCGGCGAGCACCTGGCGAATCTGCTCGGAATAGGCCACGACCAGCGAACCGTGCTGAAGCAAGACCTTGAGCAAGGCCGCTTGATCGCCTTCGGTGAACGGCAGTTCCTCGCGAAGATCGTCCGCGAGACGCGCGATCGTGCGCGAAGCGCTGGCATCCTGGTTGCGCGTGACCGCCTGCGACAGCAGGCTGGAATGATAGCGATAGGCCAGAAACAGCAGGCGAGAATCACCATCGAGCGCATGACTTTCCAGGGATTCCAGCAGCAACGGGATATAGTGCAGCGAGCTGCGGCGCGACGCAATGTAGCGTACCGCGTCGCCGACGAGCACCCGCGTCGCCTCCAGATCCTCGCGCAAGCGCCGGACGCCATCGGTAATCGTCGCCGAGCCGACCTCGCCGGCGCGTGCCGCCTGTTCGAGCTGTTCGACATAGGCACGCAACTGGCGTTCGTCCGCGGCTATGTCGTCATACTGGGTCAACTCACCCAGTTGCGCGCTGAAGATGCCCGCGTGCAGATCGCTCAACTGCCCCTCGATACGATCCAGCAGCGCCAGCATGCGAGCGTAGTTGTCGATGCTGGAGCGCTGCTCGGTCAGATAGGCGATCGTGGCGATGCTGGCCGCGACCAGCACGAAAAGCAACAGCCGGCCAAGACTCCGGATGTTCAACCTGGCTGCCTACCCCGCATACGCGTCGCCTCGCGGAACGCCAAGCAATTCGCCGGCTACTTGCCGCGCCGCTTCGCGGCAACCCGCAGGCGCAACGAGTTCAGGCGGATGAAACCCTCAGCGTCCTTCTGATCGTAGGCGCCGGCATCGTCCTCGAAGGTTGCGATGGACTCATCGAACAAGCTGTCGCTCTCGGACTTGCGACCGACGACGATCACATTGCCCTTGTAGAGCTTCAGCCGCACCACGCCGTTGACGACCTGCTGGGTCTGATCGATCGCCGCTTGCAGCATCTCGCGCTCCGGACTCCACCAGTAACCGTTATAGATCAGCGTCGCATAGCGCGGCATCAGCTCGTCCTTCAGATGCGCCGCCTCGCGATCCAGCGTCAGCGACTCCATCGCCCGATGGGCCTTCAGCATGATCGTGCCGGCCGGGGTTTCGTAGCAGCCACGCGACTTCATGCCGACATAGCGGTTCTCGACGATATCGTCGCGACCGATGCCGTTCTCGCCGCCGATGGTGTTCAGGGTTTCCATCACGCTCGCCGGCGTCATCGCCTCGCCGTCCAGCGCGACGATATCGCCATGCGCGAACGTCAACTCGATATAACGCGGGCTGTCCGGCGCCTTCTCCGGTGAGACGCTCCAGCGCCACATCGCCTCGTTCGGCTCCGCCCAGGGATCCTCCAGGATGTCGCCCTCGTAGGAGATATGCAGCAGGTTGGCGTCCATCGAATACGGCGATTTCTTACCCTGCTGGGCGAAATCGACCGGAATGCCGTGCCGTTCGGCGTAGTCCATCAGCTTCTTGCGCGACAGCAGATCCCACTCGCGCCACGGCGCGATGATCTTGACCTCCGGCATCAGCGCATAGGCGCCGAGTTCGAAACGCACCTGATCGTTGCCCTTGCCAGTGGCGCCGTGCGAGATCGCATCGGCGCCGGTCTCGCGCGCGATCTCCACCAGTCGCTTGGCGATCAACGGGCGCGCGATCGACGTGCCGAGCAGATACTCGCCCTCGTAGATCGCGTTGGCGCGAAACATCGGGAAAACGTAGTCACGCGCAAACTCCTCGCGCAAATCCTCGATATAGATCTCCTTGATACCCATCGCCTCGGCCTTCGCCCGGGCCGGCTCGACCTCCTCGCCCTGCCCCACATCGGCGGTGAAGGTCACCACTTCGCAGGCGTAGGTATCCTCCAGCCACTTCAAGATGACCGAGGTATCCAGCCCCCCGGAATACGCCAGAACCACCTTGTCGATGCCCGTTTTCGCCATGAACCCTCTCCCC
>JALULB010000133.1 GCA_027041035.1 Sedimenticola sp.
TGGTGCTGGATACCGAGGTGTATTCCAACACCGGCGGGCAGACATCCAAGGCCACGCCGCTGGGCGCGGTAGCGAAGTTCTCCGCCGCCGGCAAGTCCGCGCACAAGAAGGATCTGTCGATGATCGCGATGGCCTACGAGAACGTGTATGTCGCGCACGTCGCCTTCGGCGCCAAGGACATGCAGACCCTGCGCGCCTTCATCGACGCGGAATCCTATCCGGGGCCGTCGCTGATCATCGCCTACAGCCCGTGCATCGCCCACGGCATCGACCTGAAGTACAACCTGCATCAGCAGGACCTGGCGATCAAGGCCGGTCACTGGAACCTGTTTCGCTTCGATCCCCGGCGCGCCGCCGAGGGCAAGAATCCGCTGCAACTGGATTCCAAGGAGCCATCGATTCCGTACCGCGAATTCGCCAATACCGAGATCCGCTTCAGCATGCTGAAGCGCAGCCATCCGGAACACGCCGAGGAGTTGATGGAGAAGGCGCAGGAGCTGGCGAAGACCCGCTTCCACTACTACAAACAATTGGCCGAAATCCCCTGGGAAGAGGATAAACCGCTGAACGAACTGCCGGAGGACAACTGATGGATCTGTCAACAGACTATCTGGGCATGAAGTTGAAGAACCCATTGGTGCCGTCGGCGTCGCCGCTGGCGAAGGACCTGTCCACGGCAAGGCGCCTGGAGGACGCCGGCGCGTCCGCGATCGTCATGTATTCGCTGTTCGAGGAAGACGTGCGCTACGAGGATGAGGTGCTGGACGCATTCTTCCACATGCAGGACATCGGCCACGCCGAGGCCGACAGCTACCGACCGATGGTGAACGCGCCGGGCAACGGCGTGGACGACTACCTTGCGCAGATCGATGCCTTGAAGAACGCGCTGGATATCCCGGTGATCGCCAGCCTGAACGGCATCACGCCCGAGGGCTGGCACGAACACGCGTTGGAGATCGAACAGGCCGGCGCCGACGCGCTGGAACTGAATGTCTACTACGTGCCGGCCAACCTGGATGAAACCGGCGAGCAGGTCGAGCAGCGTCATGTGGATATCCTGACGACGATACGTTCGCAGGTGAGTATCCCGATCACGATGAAGTTGTCGCCGCAATTCAGCGCTATCGGCAACATGGTGAAAAGGTTGGAAGCCGCCGGCGCGAACGGCGTCTCGCTGTTCAACCGCTTCTATCAGCCGGGGATCGACCTGGAAACCCTGAAGGTGACGCCGGAACTGCATCTCTCCACGCCGGCCGAGTCCCTGTTACGCATGCGCTGGATCGCGATACTGCATGGCCGGGTCGGGCTGTCGCTGGCCGCCACCGGCGGCATACATGGCCCCGAGGATGCCTTGCGCCTGCTGCTGGCCGGAGCCGATGTCACCCATCTGTGCGCCACCCTGCTGAAGAACGGGCCGGAACACCTTCGCGTCATCCTTGCCGAGATGGCGGCCTGGCTGGAAGCACACGAGTACGAATCCGTCGAACAGATGAAAGGCAGCGTCAGCCAACGGCATGCCGCCAACCCCACCGCCTACGAACGCGCGAACTACCTGGAGGTTTTGCGCAGTTATGATGCGCGGGGTTGATCCCGGTCCTTGAACCGGAAAATTCGTTGGGCTCGCGCGCCCAGCCTGCCTGTCGCTTCCACAAGGCGCCGTCTTCTGTTTCCGCGAATGCGGGGCGCCTCCCGGCAATTCCTTGTGAGATCAATGCGCCGTCGCGTGCATGCGCGGGGTTCTCGGGTCGGTTGTCCACGCTGTTGGCGCCTTCGGCACTGCTCTCGCGGGAATACGCCATGGCGCTTTCTCCCTATATAGCCTCCAGCGGCCAAACCTCCGAGGTTGGGCTGGCGGAGGCTATATTTATCCCGGTTCTTCCCTCCGAGAATAAATCCATCAAGTAAATATGCTTCGGGTAGTTGCGTGTGAATTAACATTTGTTAAGGATTGGCGTATTGTACAGGTGAAAGAATAGTCGACTAAACATAACAAGCCAGAAAAAGGCGTTTTCGGTTAGTTAATCAGAAAATACTGATTTACCATGTTCGCGCGCGGGGCTCGAATCTTATACAGTTATGGGCGCGTTGCGGCTATTTACCTGTTATTTTGAGGGTTGATCCTTCGCTGGCGCATGGGATATTCATGTTGCGCAGGGTCCGATATACATAAGAAAACACACGGCTGCTTGGGCGTCGTCGAGTGACGACTCCGCTAAATGCCGATTCTACAAACATTCAACTATCGTTGCTCGCCGGCGGGCGCCAAACCGTATGCGTGGAGATTTGGCGCGTGGGCGATAACGACGATATATCTTAAAGGAGAATCATCATGCCCCAATTGACTCCAGAGCAAGAACAGCAGGCGATCGCGGAGGCGCCCAAGGGAACCTGGGCGATTTTGATCGTTTATGCGTTGCTTATGTCGGCGGCCTGGGCTTATATGTTCTTTGGGCTTTTCCTCTCCCATGGTCCGGTAAATTGACGGAGTTCCGCCATGCATATTGATGCCTTAGAAAAAAAGTGGATTTACTTGACGTTTCTGCTGACCTTTGTTGGCATGGGCGTGTTGACGGCGTATGCCGTCAAGGACAATATCAATCCACCCAGTAACGTGGAAACCATCGATTCCACAGCCTTGCATCTGAGCAAGGAGTTCAACGAGGATGCGCTTGGCGTGAAGCGGGAGGCCGATGGTTCCATCCGGGTCACGATGGTGGCCGCGCGTTATGGCTTCTTTCCGCAGAAGCTCGTCGTGCCGGTGGATACGCCGGTGACGATCCGCATTGCCAGCGCCGACGTGCTGCATGGTATCCACACGGTGCAAAGCAATTTCAATACGATGGTGGTGCCTGGCTATGTCTCGGAGGTGAACACGACCTTCCAGAAGACCGGCGTGTTCCCGATGTTCTGTAATGAATATTGTGGTCTCGGGCATGATTTCATGTGGGCGCGCCTGACTGTCGTACCCAAAGAAAAATTCAAACTGTAAGGGGGCTGCACGATGCAAAGTCATTCCGATGTAGCAAAACTGGGGCTGGCGAACTTCTGGATCGCCTTCGTCACCTTCGCGCTGGCCGCGTTGTTGGGCCTCTATCAGGTGCTGGAGCGTTCCGGCATGATTCCGCAACTGGAATCGGTCGAGCTGTACTTCGGCTCGGTGTCCAGTCACGGGGTCATCATGGGGTTCGTTCTGACGACTTTCTTTATCATGGGCTTCGGTTATTGGTCCGCCGGCACCAGCTTGAAGATGCCGGTATGGAACAAGGGTCTGGCCTGGTTCGGTTTTTTCCTGGCCCTGCTCGGCACGGTCATGGCGGCGGCGATGCTGTTCACCGGGCAGGCGTCGGTGTTGTATACCTTTTACCCTCCGTTGAGAGCCAACCCGATTTTCTATATCGGTGCCGCGTTGTTGGTGGTCGGCTCCTGGGTGTGGGTATTGGAAATGATCATGATGATGCACAAATGGAAGCAGGCCAACCCTGGCCAGCCCGTGCCACTGATCATGTTTGGCACCACGGCCAATGCCTACTTGTGGTTTTTCACCAGCCTGGGCGTGGCATCCGAGGATCTGTTCCAGTTGATTCCATGGTCGCTGGGCTGGATCGAGACCATCGATGTCGGTCTGGCGCGCACGCTGTTTTCCTGGACCCTGCACGCCATCGTGTATTTCTGGCTGATACCCGCGTATCTGGCGATGTACACCCTGTTGCCCAAACTCGCCGGCGGCAAGCTGTTCAGCGATGAGATGGCGCGGATCTCCTTTGTCATGTTGCTGGTGTTCAGCGTGCCGATCGGCTTCCATCATCTGTATGTCGATCCGATGCAGGCGGATGGCTGGAAGTTTCTGCACATGATCGGCACCTTCATGGTGGCGGCGGCAACGCTGTTCACCGGTTTCACGGTGATCGCCTCGATGGAGGTCGCCGGGCGCATGCGCGGTGGCAAGGGGC
>JALULB010000134.1 GCA_027041035.1 Sedimenticola sp.
GTGAGCATACCCTGCGGAAAGTACCCTATCTGCTCGTGATCGGTGACCGCGAGGTCGAAAACGCCAGCGTCGCGGTGCGCAGCCGTGGCGGCGAGGATCTGGGTTCCATGTCAGTCGAGGCGCTAGCGCAACGATTGGCGGAGGAGTCCAGCCAGCGTGGCGGCTGATCCGCCGGAGTTGACCGAAGCTTGTCCGGCTTGTCCCCCCATTCGGATGGACGGGTGGGCAAGCTTCTGTTGTATGAAGTAACTACTCAGCGAGTAACTCAAATAAAGGGTAACTGCTCAGATCGCCGCTGAAATGCGTCAGATCAAGGCAAAAAATGTGATTTTACACGTGTAAATGACCATTTTTGAACGCAGAGCTGGCGCATTTCAGCGGTTAGCTGAGTAGTTACTATTTGAATTTGTTGGAGGAACCTGTTATCGCTAAACCAAAAAGAAGCCGTCTGAACGCTGATATCACCGCGCCGGAAGTCCGGCTGATCGGTTCGGATGGTGAGCAGATCGGCATTGTTTCGATCGAGGATGCATTGGCAAAGGCCCGCGAGGCCACGTTGGATCTGGTCGAGATCGTACCCAATGCCGAGCCGCCGGTGTGCCGGATCATGGATTACGGCAAGTATGTCTTCGAGCAGAAGAAACAGAAACAGGCCGCGAAGAAGAAGCAGAAGCAGGTTCAGGTCAAGGAAATGAAGTTCCGCCCGCATACCGGCGAGGGCGATTACCAGGTCAAGTTGCGTAATGTGCGCCGCTTTCTCGAGGATGGCGACAGGGCGAAGATCACGATGCGCTTTCGCGGTCGCGAGCATGCTCACCGCGAACTCGGGCTGGATGTGCTGCGGCGTGTCGAGAAGGATCTGGAAGAGATCGCCACGGTCGAGCAGCAGCCGGCGATGGAAGGCCGCCAGATGGTGATGGTGATAGCGCCGAAAAAGAAATAGCGTGGCGATGGCCCGCGCGGGGCCGCGAACGAACAGCGCCGCGAAATCGTACCGAGGTATTCCACGCGCGCATCGGTCGCCATTCTGGTACACTATGCGCCCTTTTTCGGGATGCGTTTTATCGTCGTCCCGTTGGGCGCTTCACGCGGTCGTGCCGGTTGGCAAGGCGTGGCGCGCCAAACTATAGCTAGACCTCTACGACGCCGGGCTAACGGCATTGCCTGGGTCGTTTTATTGCACTTCAAACTTATCAGGAGTCCAAAATGCCAAAGATCAAGACGAACCGTGGCGCCGCCAAACGGTTCAGAAAAGCAGCCTCCGGGGCGGTCAAGCGTGGCCAGTCCCATCGTCGTCATATCCTGACGAAGAAAAGCACCAAGCGGATGCGCCATCTGCGTTCGCCCGCCTGTGTCCACAAAGCGGATGTCGCGGCGGCTCGTCGCATGCTGCCTTACTGAATCCGGAGTCTGAATCATGCCTAGAGTAAAACGCGGAGTCACCGCGCACGCCCGTCACAAGAAAGTCCTGAAGGAAGCCAAGGGTTATTACGGCGCGCGCAGCAAGGTCTATCGGGTCGCCAAGCAGGCGGTCATCAAGGCCGGTCAATACGCCTATCGCGATCGTCGCCAGAAGAAGCGCCAGTTTCGCGCCCTGTGGATCGCGCGCATCAACGCCGGCGCGCGCGAGAACGGTCTGTCCTACAGCCGCATGATCCATGGTCTGGATCTGGCCGGTATCGAGGTGGATCGCAAGATGCTCGCCGACCTGACCATTCACGACAAGGGCGCGTTTAGCGTGCTGGCGGAGAAAGCCAAGGCCAGCCTTCCAGCGCAAGCCTAAGATATAGTCTCCGCCAGCCAAATGTCGGATTCTAGCGTGCGTGCCATTGCGTTCCTGGCAAGGCGCGAGGAGGCCGTGGGGCCACTCCCCACAACGACGAGCAACGCCGCCAGGGGCGGAAGGGTGCGTGCGGGAGTTCCGAGGTTTGGCTGACGGAGACTATTCATATTGTCTTGGTTGGATCGAGAGAGGGAGAGGCCTTAGGTCTTTCCCTTTTTTTGTGGTAACTACTCGCGCGCTGTAGGCGTCGCCACCGCTGTTGGCTGTTTCTTCCGGAAAACGCCGTCAATACATCCCTGTAGGCCCGACGGCGGCAACCCCGCCGCCGAAGTTTCCTCCAGAAACAGCCAATAGCGGCGACTGTGTAGCCTCGGGGCGCCATGGGCGCGTAGTTGCTTTTGTGTTATTGAACGGGTTTCGCGCGCGTCATCCGATCATTGCGATAGAACGGGATTTTTCATGAGCGAAGAACTACGTCCGGACTTGGCCGCGTTGCTGGCCGAGGCTTTGCAGGCGATTGCCGAGGCCAGCGATCTGCGCGGCCTGGATGAGGTGCGCGTGCGCTTTCTTGGGAAGAGTGGCGTGTTTACCGAACAGTTGAAGCAGCTTGGCAAGTTGCCGAAGGAAGAACGCCCGGCCGCCGGCCAGCAGATCAACCGCCTCAAGCAGCAGTCACAGCAGGCCATCGAGGCGCGGCGACAGGCGCTTGAAGAGGCCGCGTTGAACGCACGGCTCGCCGCCGAGCGCATCGACGTGACATTGCCGGGACGTGGTGTAGGCGCCGGAGGCCTGCATCCGGTGACGCGCACCATGCAGCGTATCCAGCAACTGTTTGAAAGCATTGGCTTCGAGATCGCCGAGGGGCCGGAGATCGAGGACGACTACCATAACTTCGAGGCGCTGAATATCCCGGCGCACCATCCCGCGCGCGCGATGCACGATACCTTCTATTTCGACGCGCACAGACTGCTGCGCACGCATACCTCGCCGGTGCAGATCCGTGTCATGGAGAACCGCGAGCCGCCGCTGAAGATCATCGCGCCGGGGCGCGTCTACCGCTGTGACTCGGATCTGACGCATACACCGATGTTTCACCAGGTCGAGGGCTTCATGGTCGACAAAGAGGCGAGCTTCGCCGATCTGAAGGGATTGCTGCACGAGTTTCTCAGCCAGTTCTTCGAACGTGACCTGAAGATGCGCTTCCGGCCCTCCTACTTCCCGTTCACCGAGCCGTCGGCCGAGGCGGACATGGAATGCGTGATGTGCGGCGGCGAGGGCTGCCGGGTATGCAGCCATACCGGCTGGCTGGAGGTGCTGGGTTGCGGCATGATCCATCCGGAGGTGTTGCGGCATGTCGGCATCGACGGCGAGACCCATACCGGCTATGCCTTCGGCATGGGCGTGGAGCGTCTGACCATGCTGCGTTACGGCGTGAACGACCTGCGCCTGTTCTTTGAAAACGACCTGCGCTTTCTGCGCCAGTTTGCCTGAGGAGTCTGGGAAATGCGTATCAGTGAAGCCTGGTTGCGTGAATGGGTGAATCCGGAAGTCGATGTCGCCACGCTGGCGCATCAACTCACCATGGCCGGTCTGGAGGTCGAGGCGATCGAACCCAGCGCGGCGGATTTCAGCGGCGTGGTCATCGGCCGGGTGAAGGCATTGGAGCCGCATCCGAATGCCGACAAGCTGCGCGTGTGCAGCGTGGACATCGGTCAGCCGGAGGCCGTCCAGATCATCTGCGGCGCGGCGAATGTCGCCGCCGACATGAAGGTGCCGGTCGCCACGCTAGGCGCGCTGTTGCCCGGCGACTTCAAGATCAAGCGCGCGAAACTGCGCGGCGTCGAGTCCTTCGGCATGATCTGCTCGGCCGCCGAACTGGGACTCGCGGAATCCTCCGATGGCATCCTGCCGTTGCCGGCGGATGCCCCGGTCGGCGAGGACTTCCGCGCCTGGGCGGAGCTGGACGACCACGAGATCGAGATCGGCCTGACGCCGGATCGCGGCGATTGCCTGTCCATTGCCGGCATCGCGCGCGAGGTCGGCGTGATCGATCGCCTGGCGTTGCATTGGCCGGACCTGTCGCCGCTGGCGGCCACCATCGACACGCGCGTCACGGTCACGCTGGAGGCGCCCGAGGCCTGCCCA
>JALULB010000135.1 GCA_027041035.1 Sedimenticola sp.
CAACGCGGTGCTGAAACTGCGCGGCGAGCCGGCCTGGTATCCGCTGCGCGACGAGGCCTATCTCGGCGTGCTGGTCGACGACCTGACCACGCGCGGCACCCAGGAGCCGTACCGCATGTTCACCAGCCGCGCCGAGTATCGCTTGCTGTTGCGCGAGGACAACGCCGATCTGCGCCTGACCGAGACCGGTCGTCGGCTCGGTCTGGTCGATGACGCGCGCTGGGCGGCTTTCGAGCGCAAGATGGAGGCGATAGAGCGCGAACGCCAGCGTCTCTCCGCGATCTGCGTTCATCCGCGCGAGCTCGGCGAGGCCCGGCGCGCGCGCTATTTTCCGGATGGCGTAAGCCGGGAGGTCCGGGCGCTGGATCTGTTGCGCCGGCCGAACATCGACTATGCCGGCCTGCTGGATATTCTCGACGAGGAGAATCGCCAGGACGAGCAGGTCGTCGATCAACTGGAGGTGCAAGCCAAGTACGCCGGCTATATCGAACGCCAGCGGGACGAGGTGGCGCGTCAGCAGGCCCAGGAGCGTCTCGGTCTGCCGGAGAACCTTGACTATGCCAATGTGCGCGGTCTGTCGGCCGAGGTGCGCGAGAAACTCAGCCGCCAGCGTCCGGAGACAATCGGCCAGGCCGCGCGCATCCCCGGCATGACGCCGGCGGCCGTCTCGCTGTTGCTGGTGCATCTGAAAAAGAAGCGCGCATGAATGACCAGGCGCCGAGCGACCGGTTGCGCGCCGGCCTGGACGTTTTGCGCCTGGAACTGGACGGGATGCAGGTACAGCGCCTGCTGGATTATCTCGCGCTCTTGGCGAAATGGAACCGCGCGTTCAATCTGACCGCGGTCAGGGACGAGGGGGAGATGGTCGTCAAACATCTGCTCGACAGCCTGGCGGTGTATCGTTGGTTCGCTGTCGAGCGGGTGCTGGATGTCGGCAGTGGCGCGGGCCTGCCGGGTATTCCGCTGGCCATCGCGCGGCCCGATACCAATTTTGTCCTGCTCGACAGCAACGGCAAGAAGACCCGCTTCATGACACAGGCGGTGCATGCCTTGGGTCTCGACAACGTCGATGTCGTGCAGGCGCGGGTCGAATCCTGGCGGCCACCGGGCGGTCTGTATGACGTGGTCACATCACGGGCGTTCGCCTCGCTGAGCGATATGCTGCGGCTGGCCGCGCCGTTGTTGAAGCCCGGTGGTAAGATAGTCGCGATGAAAGGGCGCTTGAACGCGGAAGAGGGCGCCGAGGCCGGCTTCCGCTTGCGCACCGAGCCAGTGTCCGTGCCGGGCCTGGACGCCGAACGTCATGTGATAATTGCAGAGACACTATGATCAGAATCATCTCGATTGCCAACCAAAAGGGCGGCGTGGGCAAGACCACGACCGCGGTCAATCTGGCGGCCTCGATGGCGAGCATGAAGAAACGCGTGCTGCTCATCGATCTCGATCCGCAAGGCAACGCCACCATGGGCTGCGGCATCGACAAGCATGCGCTGGAACAGCATGTCGGCGATGCCATGCTCGGTTATTGCAGCGCGAAGGAGGCGTTGTGTCAGGCCGCCGAGGGCGATTTCGATGTGTTGCCGGCGAATGTCGACCTGACCGCCGCCGAGGTCGGGCTGATGGAGATGCCGGCCCGCGAGCAATGCCTGACTCGCATGCTGGAACCGATCAAGCAGGATTATGACTACATCTTCGTCGATTGCCCGCCTTCCTTGAATATGCTGACGGTCAATGCGCTGGTCGCGGCGGACAGCGTGCTGGTGCCGTTGCAGACCGAATACTATGCACTGGAAGGGCTTAGCGCGCTGCTGGATACGATCGAACAGATCAAGGAGAATCGCAATCCGCGATTGCGCCTGGAGGGCATTCTGCGCACCATGCACGATCCGCGCAACCGACTCGCCTACGAGGTCTCCAGTCAGCTGATCCGGCACTTCAACGACGATGTCTACCGTACCGTCGTACCGCGAAACGTGCGCCTCGCGGAAGCGCCCAGCCATGGCCTGCCGGTGATGTTGTACGACAGAAGCTCGCGCGGCGCGGTCTCCTATCTGGCGGTCGCCAGCGAGATGCTGCGGCGGGATACGGCGAAACCGGCGCGCGTGGGCGCGGGGAGCTGACGATGGCGGCGAAACGACGTGGATTGGGGCGCGGTCTGGACGCGCTGTTGGGTGGTGGACAGCAGTCCGGCGGCGGGAATACGAAACCGGAAGCGTCGACGGCGGCGCCCGAAAAGCGCGTGGATCGAACCGATGGCGTGCATGCCCTGCCGGTCGACCTGATCGGGCGCGGCCGCTACCAGCCGCGGCGGGACTTCGATCAGGTCAAGCTCCAGGAGCTGGCCGATTCGATCGCCGCGCAGGGTGTCGTGCAGCCGATCGTTGTGCGTCCCGCCAAGGGGGGGCGCTACGAGATCATCGCCGGTGAACGCCGCTGGCGTGCCGCCCAGCTGGCCGGATTGCACGAGATACCCGTCGTCGTGCGGGATGTCAGCGACCAGCAGGCGATGGCAGTCGCGCTGATCGAGAATATCCAGCGGGACGACTTGAATCCGCTCGAAGAGGCGGGCGCCCTGCGTCGGCTGCTCGATGAGTTCGGCCTGACGCACCAGCAGATCGCCGAGGCCGTCGGCAAGTCACGCGCGACGGTCACGAACATGCTGCGTCTGCTGGATCTCAGCGATGAGGTCAAGGGTTTCATCGATGCCGGTCGGCTGGAGATGGGCCATGCGCGCGCGCTGCTGGGGCTGAAGGGCGGCGCGCAGACCCGGGCGGCGCGGGAGGTAGTCGACCAGGGGCTTTCGGTGCGCGCCACCGAGCAGCTCGTCAGGCGCCTCCAGGGCGAGGAGAGCGCGGCCGAGCCGGCGGCGACAAGGAAGAAAACCCAGACGCTGGATCTCGACGTGCATCGCCTGCAAGAGCATCTGTCGGAGAAGCTGGGCGCCCGGGTGCAGATTCAGCGGGGTAAGTCCGGTAAGGGCAAGCTGGTGATCAGCTATACTTCGTTGGATGAACTCGACGGCATCATCGATCATATTCATTGAATTCCGTTTTGATTGTAGGGTTTATCCCTATGCCGGTTTGTTTATGAACCGCTAAAAAATTTTGTTTGGCATTGACCGGGTTTCGCCTTCCGCATATACTTTCGCGCCATTGACCGTTTGCCCGTGGATTGGGGATTTTCGTGACACTCACGGATAAGACACAGGCAAGGCGGCTGATTCGCAGGCAACTCTTGTTGACGGCGGTATCGGCCTTGGCGCTACTGCCATTCGGCTGGGTCTATACATATTCCATACTGTTCGGCGGGCTGATTGCGACGCTGGGCAGTGTGTATTTTGCAAGCAGGGTTTTCGTGCGCTATCGTGCCGAGCGGCCGGACAGGTTGCTCGGGGACATCTACCGCGCGGAGATCGCCAAGTTGTTGATCGTCGCGAGCCTGTTTGCCGCCGTGGTGATCCTGATTTCACCGATCAGCATCGTCGGCCTGCTTGGCGGTTATCTGTGTGTGCAGATGCTCGCGCCATTACTGAATCTTTAAATTTTATTTAATCCGGGTCTTTATCCAAGATGTCCTCAGAAACTCTGACATCCACCGAGTATATTCGTCATCACCTGACCAATCTTACCTATGGTCGTTTTCCCGATGGTCATTGGGGAATCGCGCACACCCATGAGCAAATCAACGAGATGGGTTTCTGGGCGATCCACCTGGACACCATGTTCTGGTCGATTCTGCTGGGTGCGCTGTTCGTCTGGGGCTTCTCGCGGGTGGCGAGAAACGCGACCGCCGGCGTGCCGTCGGGTTTCCAGAATTTTGTCGAAGGCATCGTCGATTTCATCAATAACAGCGTGCGTGGCTCGTTCAG
>JALULB010000136.1 GCA_027041035.1 Sedimenticola sp.
GCGATGTCGATCTTCATCGCGGAACTCGCCTTCGCGAGCCAGCCGGAGAATCTGTTGATGGCCAAGACGGGCATTCTGCTCGCTTCCTTGCTGGCCGGCGTGGGCGGTTATCTGTGGCTGTTGATCGTGTCGAAGCAGCCCGCGAAGGCGTGATGCCGGTCTGTCGGCTGCGTATCGATATCGATACCCAGCGCTTGTGCTTGCTGGAGGGCGAGCGGCTTTGCCTGGACTATCCGGTTTCGACCGCGCGCAATGGCGTGGGCGAGTGTTTCGGCTCGGAATGCACACCTCGCGGGCGACATCGCATCGTGCTGAAGATCGGTGACGGCTGCGCCGAGAACACGGTGTTCGTCGGCCGGCGTCCGACCGGGGAGCGTTACACGCCGTCGCTGGCGGCGCGCTTTCCCGATCGCGACTGGATACTCACGCGTATCCTGTGGTTGGGCGGCTGCGAGCCGGGGCGTAATCGCGGTGGCGAGTGCGATACCCGGCGACGCTTCATCTATATCCACGGCTCCCCGGACTCGGTGGAGATGGGCGTGCCCGGCTCGCATGGCTGCATTCGCATGCGCAACGCCGATCTGCTCGAACTGTTTCCGCGAGTACAGCGTGGCATGCGCGTGGATATCGTCTGATGACAGGCTGGCTGGCGCGGCGCGTCGGACATCTGCTGTTGGTGATGTTCGGCGCCTCCTGCCTGGTTTTTCTGCTCATCCATCTGATTCCGGGCGACCCGGTCGAGGTGATGCTCGGCGAGCATGCGCGGATGGCGGACCGCGAAGCCTTGCGCGCGCGGCTTGGGCTGGATCGACCGCTGCCGATTCAGTTCGGCGCCTACCTTGGCGGCCTGGCGCGCGGCGATCTGGGCAGCTCCATCCATAGTGGCCGCGCGGTCGGCGAGCTGCTGCTGGAGCGCCTGCCGGCCACGGCGGAGCTGGCGCTGGCGGCGCTGGTGTTCGCCATTCTGCTGGCGATCCCGCTCGGCGTCAGTGCCGCGTTGCATCGCGGTCAGGCGCGGGATACCGCCGCGATGAGCTTCTCGCTGATCGGCGTGTCGGTGCCGAACTTCCTCCTGGGTCCTTTGTTGATCCTGGTGTTCTCGCTCTGGCTGGGCTGGACCCCGGTCAGCGGTCGCGATGGCCTGTCCAGCCTGCTGCTGCCGGCGCTGACATTGGGCAGCGGCATGGCCGCGATCACCGCGCGCATGGTGCGCGGCAGCCTGCTCGAAGTCCTGCGGGAAGACTATATCCGCACCGCCCACGCGAAGGGCCTCGCGCCGCGCGCGGTGATCTGGCGGCATGCATTGCGCAACGCGTGGCTACCGGTGCTGACCCTGATCGGTCTGCAACTGGGCGCCTTGCTCGGCGGCGCGGTGGTGACCGAGACGGTGTTCTCCTGGCCCGGTGTCGGCTCGTTGATGATCGAATCCATCCAGAAACGCGACTACCCGGTCGTGCAGGGCTGCGTGTTGCTGATCAGTCTGAGCTATGTGCTGGTGAACATGCTCACCGATCTGGCCTATGCCTGGGTCGACCCGCGCATCCGCCTCGGATCTTCCGCATGAAACGCTTCGGATGGCGGGCCTGGCCGTGGCTCGTCCTGCTGGGCTGGGCGTTGCTGGCGCTGTTCGGCGCGCGCCTGGCGATCGATCCGAACCAGGTCGATCTGCAAGCCATCCTGCAACCACCCGGCGCGGCCGGCTGGTTCGGCGCGGACGATCTCGGTCGGCCAGTGGCGGCGCGCCTGATCGCCGGCGCCGGTACCGCCTTTCGTGTCGCCTTCAGCGTGATTCTGGTCAGCGCGACGCTGGGCAGCCTGATCGGCGCCCTGGCAGCCTGGCATGGCGGCTGGCTGGACCGCCTGCTGAGCATCCTCGTCGATCTGCTGATGGCCTTTCCCGGCATTCTGCTGGCGATCGCGCTGGCGAGCATTCTCGGACCGGGGCTGAACAACCTGGTGATCGCCTTGTCCGTGGTCGGCTGGGTGGGCTACGCGCGGCTCGCGCGGGCGCAGATCCTGTCGCTGAAGACCCGTGAACACGTGCTGGCCGCGAAAGCGCTGGGCGTCGGCGAAAGCACGATCATCCTGCGCCATCTGTTGCCGCTGGCCGCCGCGCCGCTGCTGGTCGAGGCGACCTTTGGCGTCGCCAGCGTGGTCGTCGCCGAGGCAGGGCTGTCCTTTCTCGGACTCGGCATACAACCACCCGACGCCTCCTGGGGCAGCATGATCCGCGACGGCGCGCGTTACATGCTGGTTGCGCCGCACTTGGTGGCAGCGCCTGGCCTGGCGATCTTCGTCGTCGTGCTGGCCGTGAATATCGTCGGAGACAGACTGCGCGACGCCTGGGATCCCAAGCGCCATCAGTGAACCGACCGATCGAAAACAGGGCAAACACTGGGTGGAACCGCCATTTTTTACCGGTTTATTGCGGCGGATCAATTTCCCATGACATTTATACCCAACTTGATCCCAATCAAAGTTTCCAGGATTTCGCCATGCTCAACTGTGCCGTCATCGATACAAGATGAAAATATAATTGGCAATTTTGCCATTACACCGGAGGAGAATGAGGATGAAACTGGGATCATTTATCGTAGGTCTGATCGTCGGCGCGGCCTTGCTGGGCATCGTCGGCTGGAAGATGGCGCCGGGCATGATGCTGAAGGAGTATCAGAGTCCCAACAGCGTGGAGCAGACGGTCGAAAAGCTCAAGGCCGCCGCGTTGGCCAAGGGCTGGGTGGTGCCGAGCATCAAACCGTTGCACAAATCCATCAAGAAGCATGGTGGCGGTGATCTGCCGCCGGTGATGCTGGTCAATCTGTGCCAGGCCGACCACGCCTACAATATTCTGAAGGACGATGCCAGCAAGATCGTCTCGGTGATGATGCCATGCACGATCTCGGTCTATCAGAAGGGTGATGGCAAAACCTACATCGGTGCAATGAACGCCAGCCTGTTGGGTTCGATGTTCGGCGGTAAGGTCGCCGAAGTCATGGCCGGCGCGGTCAGCGATGATCAGCAGAGCTTTATTGCCGCCGCGGTAAATTGAAAGGATGACTTCAAAGCCCATGGACGGGCTTGATAGATGTCCGGAAGCGTGCGGTCAGAAAGATTGTCACGGTGAGAATTAACCGATAGACTTCTTTTTGTTTCTCCGCTAATCCTGTGTATCAGGGTAATGTCAGATACCACACGGAAGCCCGGAATATTTGGAAATGGGAGGGAGTCCCAATTGCAGCGTCTTTCCTCATCTCGAACCACCCCAGTTGATGTCGTTGGCGATCTTCCCGAACTGCCGCTGGGTCTGATCCAATTCCGCTTTCTCGCTGAGAAGTCTTTAGTCTTTCCGGCATATTCTGGCAGCCTCTGGCATGCTGTGTTTGGCTTGGCTCTTCACCGCCAAAGTTGCATTATGCGGGGGCAAGATTGCGTCACATGTCCTTTACGCGCGCGTTGTGACTACCCAACGCTTTTCAAGCCCCACGCCGCTCCGGACAGTGCGCTGATGCGCGGGAAATCCGTTCCCCCGCCTCATGTTTTCCACTCTATCCCAGAAGCAAGGCGTGTCGTCTCGGGGGAGGTAAGTATCTCCCTGGCATTGCTTGGCGACGCCGGTAAACGCGTTGGAGCCATTGTGAATGCCATGCGGCACGCTGGTCTGGCAGGGTTGGGTAAACAGCGCGTCGTGCTTTACTTGAAAGACTTCCACCAGGTTGGGTGGAATGGCGAACCGATCGCGATGATAAATACAAAGGGTAATCCCCCGGCTCTGCCGGGGAGACAGTAAAAGTTTGACAGATCCGGGAGTCCATCGGAAAAACTCCAAGTCGTGAGCCGCCAAGCTAACGACATAGGAGGAATCCGA
>JALULB010000137.1:0-1655 GCA_027041035.1 Sedimenticola sp.
CCGGCTGTACTGGCGGCTCGACAACAGGTTCCGGAAAAGGCGGCGCGGCGGGTTCGTCGACGAACGCCGAATCGAAGAATGTTTCGGCCGGCGCCACGGCCTCGCCGATGGTCACGAGGATATCGTAGTCACCGATATGCAGCATGTCGCCATTGTTCAGCTCGGTCGGGTTTCCCTCCCCGAGGGGCACATCCTCTTCGCCGATAAACACGCCGTTGGTCGACACATCCTGGATAAAATAGGCGCCGTTCCGGTAACTGACGACCGCATGCTCGCCGGAGACCACGCGCTCGGGATCCGGCAACACCCATTCATTCCCCAGGGTTCTGCCGATCGAGCCGCCCCGCTTGTCGAACACGCACTGGCCATCCTGACCCAGGCTGTCTTTCTGATGACTGATGACTTGCAGCGTTAACACAGCATTTACCCGGCGAACCGTGCCCGTCCAGAATGGTTACGGAAAGACTGCGATTCTAACCCACCCCGTCCCGGCAAGTGAAGTCGATCGACAATTCGCCAGGCGTTCCCGGAAAATCATAACCCGTGAGACTATATACCTATTTGTTAAACAGATCCGGGCTTTTGGTACCGGTTTTTCGACGCCTGAATGGGCGCGATATGGTCGAGAAGCTTGCCGGCTATCTTGATGCCAAGTCCTGGATGATCTGCTTCAAGTCCTGGATGATCTGCTTGAGGATGTCCCGCCGACAACACGTCACCAATTGATGACCAAACGCACCAATATATGCTAGCCTTGTCAAGACCTATCAGTGTTGACATCGCCAGATAGCGTACATAATTTGGTAACTACCCGTCCATGGTGTCCCGACGCTACACGGTCGCCGCTATTGGCTGTTTCTGGAGGAAACGACGGCGGCAGGGGTGAGTCCATACTGAAAGTCCGGTGGACTTTCAGTATGGATGAACGCTCCACCAGGTGAGGGTGGAGCTGGACGCTGAGGCGAAGCATGGAATGCGCAGCCACAGCGCCGCCGCCGAGCCTACAGGAATGTGGCGTTTTCCGGAAGAAACAGCCAATAGCAGTGACGACTCCAGCAGTGAGCGAACAGTTACCATAATTGGAATGAAACACTGTATTTCACGGCATTTAAACGATTCTTTGGTGACGGTTATGGCGGAAGATAACGCGGTATTTGCAAGTCGATTGCTGGCCTTGCGCAAGCAACGGGGCTGGTCTCAGCCGACACTGGCCAAAAAGGTGGGCACCTCCGGGGCCATTATTGGCCGCTATGAACGCCGCGAGATCACGCCATCCATCGGCGTCGCCCGCAAACTGGCCGAGGCACTGGAAGTGACGCTGGACTATCTGGTGGGCGATAACGAACTGAACGGAATTCAGGACAAGGCCATGCTGAACCGATGGCAGTTATTGGAAACACTCAAGCCGGAGGACCAGGAGCGTATCTTGTTTGTCATCGATAGCCTGACGCGAGACGCCAAGACCCGACAGGCTTACCACACTGACGCATAACGGAAAACCATAATGCAAACACAATACATTGAGCAGGTCATGCGGAAGCTCCAGGCTCTGGCACCGAACCGGATTCACGAAGTGGAAGACTTCATCGATTTTTTACAACAACGCGACCAGGACAATCGTTTGCGCCAGGATTACGCCCGCGCGTCCGAAGCCG
>JALULB010000137.1:1665-3864 GCA_027041035.1 Sedimenticola sp.
ACGAAGATGCCGTCTACGACAATTTATAACTTCGGCGATGTGGTTCTGGTGGGTTTTCCGTTCACCAACCTGCAAGCCGTCAAGAAACGCCCCGCCGTGGTGATCAGCCGCAAGACCTATCAGCAGAATCGACCCGATGTGATTCTGATGGCGGTCACCAGCCAGATCAGACAACCGCTCGCCACCGGCGAAGCAGTCCTGAAGGACTGGCAGGCTGCGGGACTGGCTAAGCCCTCGGTGCTCAAACCGCTGATTGCTACCCTGGAGCAACGCCAGATCGTCAAGGTGATGGGGAAGTTGTCCGATGCCGACCGAAAAAATTTGGAAAGGGTGATGCAGGCGATTCTAGGAAGCTGTCCGAGAATAGAGAGCCTCCCAGGCAACAACCAACCCGCCCCCTGAATTTATCCAGTCCGTCGGCAATGTCTCTCATAGCGACGTAACCATTCACGGCCCTGGCATCCCGAACGTTAATCTGGCAAATCCATAAGCACCTGACTTAACCCGTGTTCTCGAAGTTGAATCTCGAAACAACAACGAGGTCAAGGCCCATTGCGTGCTTTGGGTTCGATGGCCAGCACTTTCGAACTGGACCTCGGTTCAACTCCCACAGGCCCTCGGACCATGCCCAGACGCATGTAGTGCGCGGACTTGTTGTCGTACCGGGGAAAATGCCATGATCACGACAAACACGCTTTGGATACCGAGCCGGCCATGCACGACGATGATGACGATTCCGATCTGTTCCGCCGCGAGATCAGCGGCGCGAGACCATTGAAGCAGGACAAGATCGCGCCATTCAGAAGGCAGCGCAGGCCAACGCCGCTCGGGCTGAAGGTAGAGGAGGACGAACAGGCGTTTGCCGACATGGACATCGAGACGCCGGATTTCCTCGAATTCCGCCGCCCCGGTATCCAGCACCGCCTGTTCCGCGATCTGCGGAACGGCCATATCGAAGCGGATGCCTCGCTGGATCTTCATGGCCTGCGGGTGGAGGAGGCACGCGCCGCGTTGAGCAGTTTTCTGTCCGACGCCGCGCGCCATGACTGGCGCTGCCTGCATATCATCCACGGCAAGGGCTATGGTTCGGCGACCCGCCAGCCGGTTCTGAAACAGAAGATCGACCAGTGGCTCCGGCAGCGCGACGAGGTGCTGGCCTTCTGCTCGTGCCCGCGCTGGGACGGCGGCACCGGCGCCGCCTATGCGCTACTCGGCAACCGGCGGCGCCGGCAGCGCCGATAGGAGTCTGTCGGGTTTGACCGATCGTAGCGAGGGAAAGACCGGTTTGATGCCTATTTTTCGATCTTTTGAGGTAACTACTCGCCCCTGGCATCTCAATGCCACGCAGTCGCCGCTATTGGCTGTTTCTGGAGGAAACGTCGGCGGCAGGGATGCCGCCGTCGAGCCTACAGGGATGTATTCACGGCGTTTTCCGGAAGAAACAGCCAATAGCGGTGACGACTACTGCCGGGAGCGAGTAGCTACCTGTTTGAGGAGAATAGCACCGCTAATTGACGAGGAAGATCGGGAAACAGGACCAAATCCGGCTTTTCCCGCGGTAGATCAGCCTTGCACGAAATCCGGTGGCGTTTCACCGCCGTCGCCGAAGAAGAACTGTTCCATCTGTTCCTCCAGGAAGGTTCTGGCCTTCGGGTCTATCGGACTCAGGCGATACTCGTTGATCAGCATGGTCTGGTGCTTCAACCAGTCGCCCCAGGCCTGTTTCGATACCTGCTCGAAGATACGCTGACCCAGCTCGCCCGGATAGGGCGGTTTGTCCAGCCCCTCGGCCTCGTGCCCGAGTTTTACGCAGTTCACCATTCTCGACATCTATACTTCCTCCAGTTCCAGCAGAATACGACTGACCGGCGCGGCCAGCCCGATACGTTCTGGCTGGTCGCCGTTATACCAGAGCAGGTCGGGGGCATCCATGACGCCTTCCATGGGCTTCACGAGGTCAATCAGCAGCGGCGTGATGTCCAGGTGAAAATGGCTGAAGGTGTGTCGCCGTGACGGCAGGCGACGCGCCTCGCGCGGATCGACGCCGGGGAAGCGGCGCGCCAACTCGTCGATATCACCTTCCGGCAGCGACCACAGACCGCCCCAGATGCCGCTGGGCGGCCGCTGGCGCAGCAATACCCGGCCATCCGGATCGCGCATGACCAGCATCCGGGTGTCGCGCACCGGCAGGGTTTTCCG
>JALULB010000138.1 GCA_027041035.1 Sedimenticola sp.
TCGATGCTACCCCAGGCCTCGATCATCTCGGCGAACATGGCCTGAACCTGATCCTCCTTGCTGACATCGGCGCGTATCGCCAACGCATCGCTGCCGTTCGCCTTGATCTCGTCGACCACCGCGTTGGCGCGTTCCTCGCTGCTGATGTAGTTCACCACTACTTTCGCCCCGGCCTTGCCGAGCGCGATGGCGACCCCCTTGCCGATACCGGAATTCGCACCGGTGACCAGCGCGCGTTGACCTGCAAGAACGTCTTTCGACATGTCGTATCTCCTGTTTACTGGTGATTCTGGACCCGGTGGACGGCGGGTTTGTTTCTACGTCCGGGGAAGTATGCCTGCATGCGAGGGTCGGGGGATAGTGCGGTTCAGTCGCGATGCGTTGGCGGCCTGCCGGATACGCTGGCAAGAAAGGTCACCGCATCCGCTGCCATCGTCATCGTTTCATTAACGCTTGGCTGCCTGGAATATGCGCTTCGCCCCATTGCACCATGGCTTTCAGGACATTCCCCAGCGCGCGTCCCTTGGGTGTCAACGTATAAGCGTATCGAACGGGACGCTGCTGGTAGGGGGTTTTCTCGACTATTTCGTGTTCCAGCAGGCGTTTCAGACGGTCGGCAAGAATGTTCGATGGGATGCCTTCGGGGGAAGCCTGGAACTCGCCATAGGTCTTTTTCCCGACAAACAGGTCTCGAATGACGAGCAGCGTCCATTTGTCGCCGAGTATGTCCAGTGTGCAAGCGATGGGGCAAGGGGAGCGCTTGCACGAATGAGGTAGTGACGGCTTAGACATGGTACGGAGAGCTTAGCATATTCGAAAAGTAACTTGCATTATGGAAGTGTGTAGGCTAGCCTCTAGTCACTTTCAAATTAAAAGTTATGAGGCTGTGATGAGGTTCGTCAAATTTAACCACGTTATGCTTGTATCGACGCTCATGCTGTTGCAGGCTTGCGCAAGCGTCGATCATCCGGATTATTTCCAGCGATACGAGCAAGCCTTCAAGGAAAAGACCGGATATAAAACACATTTTGTCGAAAGAGACGGCCTGAAGATCCACGTGAGAGAGTTTGGCCGTAAAACGACCAAGCCCACATGGGTATTGATGCACGGATTTCCCGACAGCATGCATCTGTATGATCGCCTCGTGCCCGAACTGCTGGATAACCAGCATGTCATCACATTCGACTTCATCGGCTGGGGTGATTCCGACAAGCCCGCGAATCACCGCTATGATTTCGCCAGTCTCAGGGCCGACCTGGAGGCGGTTGTCGAACAACTCGATCTGAAGCGTGTCGTGCTGGTGGTTCACGACGCCTCGGGACCGGTGGGTATCGATTGGTCTTTCGACAATCAGGACAAGACGGCGGGGCTGGTATTGCTCAACACGTTTTACAGCCCGATGCCCACGCTAAAAGCTCCGGAAGAGATCGCGGTATTCTCGACGCCGGGGATAAAGCGCTGGGTTTCCGTGTTGGCGACACGCTTGAGTGATTCGCTGTTGATCAACCGCTATAACGCGCAGATCGCGAGATTCATCAGTTCGGAATCGCTCAGAGAGCCGTTCCAGAAGGTGCTGGGGCACCAGTTCCTGAAGGTACGGCCCGCGTTCTACGGTCTCAACCGCGCGTTGAGGGCGGAACTCGAACGGAATGCGGCAAGGACGGCGCGCCTTGCATCGTTCAGCCCGCCGGTAAGGATAATCTTCGGCGAGGACGACCCTTATCTGAATGTTGGCGTGGCCAGGGATTTCGGCAAACTCTATGGTGATGCCGATCTGTTCCTGATAAAGGGCGCGGGGCATTTCGTTCAAGTCGACAAGCCTGAACGGGTGGCTAAGCTGATAAAGGCGCTGGCGCGTTGATCGGAGGGATGGGATCAACGGTGAAAGCGGTTTATTCTCACGACTCCGAGCATGCGGTGAAGGGTTACCTGCTCCCGGCAGGAGTCGTCACCGCTATTGGCTGTTTCTTCCGGAAAACGCCGTCAATACATCCCTGTAGGCTCGACGGCGGCGCCGAGGCTGCGCATTCCATGCTGCGCCTCAGCGTCCGGCTCCACCCTCCCTGGTGGAGCGTTCGTCCATCATGAAAGTCCACCGGACTTTCATGATGGACTCACCCTGTCGCCGACGTTTCCTCCAGAAACAGCCAATAGCGGTGACTGTGTAACGTTGGGGCAGCATGGGCGAGTAGTTACGGTGAATCGATGCATTTGATCTATCATGATTGAGTAATCCGCACGATCGCGCTGCCGCGTCCCATTGCCAGCATGGGCTTTCCCGTCACATGCCGCCGGCCTCTTCATTTCACCGGAGCTTGGCTCGTCCTCCTCGCTTTCCTCCGCGGCTTTACGCCACGAATTTGGTAGACTCCCCACTCACGCTCTACATCGTCAGGGGAACCCGATGGAATCACTGAACACGTGGGTCAATCAGTTGAATGGCATCGTCTGGGGGCCTTTGATGCTGGTGCTGATCCTGGGTACCGGTGCTTATCTGATGCTCGGCCTGGGCCTGATGCCGATCCGGCGCTTGGGCTATGGCTTCCGCATGCTGTGGACCGGGCGGCGCGCCACGGGTGATGGCGATATCACGCCGTTCAATGCGCTGATGACCTCGCTGTCGGCCACCATCGGCACCGGTAACATCGCCGGTGTCGCAACGGCGATCGCGCTGGGCGGGCCGGGCGCATTGTTCTGGATGTGGTGCACGGCATTGGTCGGCATGGCGACCAAGTATGCCGAGGCGGTGCTCGCGGTGAAGTATCGCGAGGTCGACGCGCTCGGCAATCATGTCGGCGGGCCGATGTATTACATCAAGAACGGGCTGGGACGGCGCTGGCGCTGGCTCGGTACGTTGTTCGCGATCTTCGGCGCGATCGCCGGTTTCGGCATCGGCAATGGCGTGCAGGCGAACTCGGTCGCGGACGTATTGCACAAAAGCCTGGGTGTGCCGGAACTGATGACCGGCGTGGTGATGGCGGTGCTCGCCGGCTTGGTGCTGGTCGGCGGCATCAAGCGCATCGCGCATGTCGCCGGCGCGCTGGTGCCGTTCATGGCGCTGGCCTATCTGGCGGGTGGACTGCTGGTGTTGGCCATGCATCTCGGCGAGATTCCGGATGCGCTCAAGCTGATCCTGGAACACGCTTTCACGCCGATCGCGGCAAGCGGCGGTTTTGCCGGCGCGGCGGTGTGGGCGGCGATCCGTTTCGGTGTCGCGCGCGGCATCTTCTCGAACGAGGCCGGCCTGGGCAGCGCGCCGATCGCGCACGCGGCGGCGAGTACCAGCGACCCGGTGCGTCAGGGCACGGTCGCGATGCTCGGCACCTTCATCGACACCCTGGTGATCTGCACCATCACTGGCCTGGTGATCGTGGTGTCCGGTGTCTGGACCGGCGGCGACAGTGGCGCGGCCTTGTCATCGGCGGCCTTTGAGCAGGCGCTACCCGGCGTCGGCGCCTGGATCGTCACCTTTGGCCTGGCGGTGTTCGCGTTTACCACCTTGCTGGGCTGGAGTGTCTACGGCGAGCGCTGTGTCGAATACCTGTTCGGCGAACGATCCATCCTGCCGTTTCGCCTGCTGTGGGTGATCGCCGTGCCGCTGGGCGCGGTGTTGAAGCTGGATTTCATCTGGCTGCTGGCGGATACGATGAATGCCTTGATGGCGATACCGAATCTGATCGCGTTGTTGTTGCTGAGTCCGGTGGTGTTTCGGTTGACGCGAGCGTATTTTGCCAAGGGTTAATTTGGTAGCGCAAGGTGATCAAAACCGAGAGGATAGTTTTACTTTTTCGTGTTGGGGTGTGGGTGCCGGCGGAAGGGGCGCCACTC
>JALULB010000139.1 GCA_027041035.1 Sedimenticola sp.
CAAACCACCGGGAAAGCATCACGCCAGCTCCGCGCCGGCTTCCTGCTCCAACCAGTCCTCGATCCAGTTCGCCGGCCGGGCACTGCTGAAGCGCGCGCGTTCCCGGCCTTCGATGAACAGGATCACGGTCGGGAAACCGCGCACCTGATACTGGCCGGCAAGGCGCATGTTCTCGCCTTCATCGACCTCCAGCTTCGCCAGATGCACACTGCCGGCATATCCCTCGACGACCCGTTCCAGCACCGGCGCCAGCACGATACAGGGCGCGCACCAGTCGGCCCAGAAGTCCACCAGCACCGGTCGCCGGTGCGACGCCTGTATCACCCGGGCGTCGAAATCATCGACACCGACATCAAATACGTAAGCACTCACTTCTTTCCAATTCCCTCGTTTATCGACTTTATGATGATATGCTCGACCTCCCGCAGCACGTCCAGCGCCGGGCTGCCGGCGGCGATCACCGTTGGCCTGGCGAACAACACGCGGGTCACGCCACCCTTCTCGGTCAGGGTCAGGCGCAGCGGGCACAATGCCAGCATGTCCGGGTCTTTATTGGAGACCTGGTTCGCGTACCAGCCGTTGCATACCACCATGCTGCGTATCTCGTCGAGACCGCTACGGTTGTAGTCTTCGCCCCAGCGCTCGGCGAAACGCGCGATATTGCGCCCGATATTCGCCTCGAATACGACGAAGAAGCGATTTTCCTCCAATGCCGCGTGGACTTTTGGATAGACCGTTTCCAGCGGCGCCTCGACCTCGGCGACATACACCGCCGGGCTGTCCGCGTGGACCGCGCCGATCGACAACCATGCCAGGATCAACGGCAGCAGGATAAGCATCTGTTTCTTCATTTGAGCATCACTCCGTTCACCGCGCGGGCCGACAGGGCCTTTTTAAATCGGCGAAAAGCTGTAATTATAAGCCTCCCGATTTCAGCAGCAAAACGACACCCGATCATGAGCACGACGAAACTGCATTTCCGACGGCGCCCACGGCGCATGCGCAAACAGGATTTCTCCCGCCGCCTGATGCGCGAAACCACGCTGACACCCGCCGATTTCATCTATCCCGTTTTTGTGCTCGAAGGCCAGAACCAGACCGAGGAGATAGCCTCGATGCCGGGCATCCAGCGCAAGAGCATCGACCTGCTGGTGAAGGAAGCCGCCGAGATCCACGCCTTGGGCATTCCGGCGATGGCCCTGTTTCCGGTCACGCCGACCAGCGTGAAGAGCGACGACGCGCGCGAGGCCTTCAACCCGGACGGTCTGGCGCAGCGCGCGGTGCGCGCGTTGAAGGAGGCCGTGCCCGACCTCGGCATCATCACCGATGTCGCCCTCGATCCGTTCACCAGCCACGGCCAGGACGGCCTGATCGACGCCAGCGGCTACGTGATGAACGACGAGACCGTCGAGGTGCTGGTGAGGCAGGCGCTGTCGCATGCCGAGGCCGGCGCCGACGTGGTCGCGCCATCGGACATGATGGACGGACGCATCGGCGAGATTCGCGATGCGCTGGAGGGCGCTGGTTGCATCCATACCCGCATCCTCGCCTACTCGGCAAAGTACGCTTCCGCCTTCTATGGTCCGTTCCGCGATGCCGTCGGCTCGGCGGCAAATCTCGGTGGCGGCAATAAATACAGCTATCAGATGGACCCGGCGAACAGCAACGAAGCGCTACACGAGGTCGCCATGGACCTGGACGAAGGCGCCGACATGGTGATGGTGAAACCCGGCATGCCCTATCTGGACATCGTGCGTCGCATCAAGGACGAGTTTCTCGTCCCGACCTATGTCTATCAGGTCTCCGGCGAGTACGCGATGCTGAAGGCCGCCGCGCAAAACGGCTGGCTGGACGAGCGCTCGGTGGTACTGGAGGCGCTGCTCGGCATCAAGCGCGCCGGCGCCGACGGCATCCTGACCTACTACGCCCGAAGCGCCGCGGAATGGCTGAATGACTGACCGCTACGCGGTGATCGGCAACCCGATCGAACACAGTAAATCACCGCTGATCCACCAACGCTTCGCCGAACTCACCGGCGAGGATATCGCCTATACCCGCCTGCTCGGTTCGATCGACGATTTCGGCGGCGATGTGCGACGTTTCCTCGCCGCCGGCGGCAAGGGACTGAATGTCACCGTGCCGTTCAAGGAACAGGCCTGCGCGCTGGCCGATGAATTGTCGCCACGCGCCGAGATGGCCGGCGCGGTGAATACCCTGATCGTTGGTGAACGGGGCCTGCGCGGCGACAACACCGACGGCATCGGCCTGGTGCGCGATCTGCGCGATAACCACGGCTTCGATTTCTCCGCGCGGCGCGTGCTGCTGCTCGGCGCCGGCGGCGCCGCGCGAGGGGTACTGCAACCGCTGCTGGACACCGGGCCAGGCCATCTAGTCATCGCCAATCGCACCGCAAGCAAGGCAGAGTCGCTCGCCGCGCGGGTGAATTCCACGCGCGTATCCGCCCGTGGCCTGGACGAGCTGGAAGGCGAGCGTTTCGACCTGATCATCAATGCCACCGCCGCCGGGCTGACGGGCGCGCTGCCGGATATCCCCGACACGTTGCTCGCCAAGGACGGCTGGAGCTACGACATGATGTACGCCAGTGAGCCGACCGCCTTCGTGCGCTGGGGTCGGGCGCGGGGTGCGTCGAGGGCGCTGGACGGACTCGGCATGCTGGTCGAACAGGCGGCGGAATCCTTCTATCTGTGGCGCGGGGTACGCCCGCCGACGGGGCCGGTCATCGCCATGCTCAAGGAATAAGCGACGCGGCCGACTCTCCCCCCGAGAGCCAGCTGCGCTATACTCGGCTCGGAATGCCATTCCACAACGAAACCCACACGCCAACCTCGGGAACCGACGCCATGTCCGGCAAGCCAATCACCCTTTACGATGACGGTCATCATAAATGCCTGATGTTCGGCGACCTGGTCACCGGCGACGGCATCCAGTCCAATCAGTTCCTGATCATCCATGGCAAACGCAGCGCATTGATCGACCCTGGCGGCGACCTGACCTATATGCCGCTGACACTGGCCGCGAGTCGCCACATCAAGCTGAAACAGTTGGACTACGTACTCGCCTCGCACCAGGATCCCGACATCATCGCGGCGCTGGACCGCTGGCTGCTGAACACCAACGCGCAGGTCGTGGTATCCGAGCTGTGGTCGCGCTTTCTGCCGCATCTCAGTTCCAGTTTCCTGAAATCTAACATGGGGGTCGACCCGTATCAACGCATGATCACGCTGCCCGATCGCGGCATGGACATCCCGTTCGGCGATACGGTCATCAAGGCGATCCCGGCGCATTTCCTGCATTCGGTGGGCAACTTCCAGTTCTACGATCCGGTCTCGAAGATCCTGTTTTCCGGCGACATGGGCGCCTCCGTGGCGGAATTGACACTCGGCGAGCCGGTGAGCGACTTTCGCGCGCATATTCCGCACATGGAAGGCTTCCACCGACCTCGCCGGCGAATACGGTCCGCCGGGACAGGTGCAAATCAGGGCAAGGGTCAAGGACAGGGCCGGCTTCACAGGCGAGCATCTCTTCGGCTCCATGGGCTTCGACTTCAACGGCGATCCCACCATCAGCATCGACAGCGCCGAAGGAGGCGAGGACAACGGTGTCGACGACTTCGGACAGGAAGGGATAGACATCACCATAAACGATGCCGAAGGCAACCAGGGCTACACGGTGACCATGGAATACAGCCTGGACGGCACCAACTTCAATGCCTGCTCACCCCCGACACAACACTGGCTCAACACCGGCTCGTACACTTACTGGTGGGATGCGCGTAACGCAGGACAGGTCGGACCGGGCTTCCACGGC
>JALULB010000140.1 GCA_027041035.1 Sedimenticola sp.
CCCTTCGACCGTCTGCCCGCGTCCAGCGCCAAGGCCCTACAGCTCGAACCGGCGCACGCCGAGAAGATACCGGCGAAGTACCGCAAGATCCTGTTCAAGGGATTGGCTTTCGAACGCGAGCAACGCACCCCGGACGCCAACCAGTTTCTGCATGAGATCGAGCAGGTCAACGCCGGCAGAAAGCGCCTGTGGTGGGGATTGGCCGGCGGCACCGGCATCGCCCTGCTGATACTGCTCGCGCTCGTCTACCAGGCACGCTTCGGCCCCGCGATGCTGCCCCCCGAGCCGGTGCTGGAAGAAACCGCCAGCCTGCCGCTGGAGCAGCAGGCCCGCGTGCGGCGCTTGCTGGATGTCGCCAAGGTGCATGCCATGGTCGGGCGCATCACCGAACCGCCGGGCAGCAGCGCCTTTACCGCCTACAAACAGATTCAGGAGTTGCACCCGAACAACCGGCAGGCGTATGCGGGCCTGAAGGGAATCGCCGACCAACTCCAGCAACAGGCGCGCGACGCGTTACAGCGGGGCGAACCAGAAGCCGCCGCCGCGCTGATCGAGAAAGGGCTGGAAGCCATGCCGACCCACGCCGGCCTGCTCCGCCTGAAGGCGGATCTTCCGTAACTACTCAGCTAACCGCTGAAATGCGCCAGCTCTGCGTTCAAAAATGGTCATTTACACTTGTAAAATCACATTTTTTGCCTTGATCTGACACATTTCAGCGGCGATCTGAGCAGTTACCCATGTTTTAAACGACTCGCTGAGTAGTTACGATCTTCCAAGGAGTGAGTAGCACGCGAGGTAGAGGGGGCTATTGCACGCCCAGGCCAAGCGGATCGTCGGGATCGATACCCTCCATGAACGGCTGCTTCCGGTCCGTGTTCGTCACCTGGTACACCAGCCCCATCCAGTCGCCGACGATGGCCTCGGCGGTATCGTGCCAGGTATTGTCGAGGCGCGCGGAAACCAGCGCCTCGGGAAACTCGGGGCGTGCCTCGCCGGACCGCTCCGCCTCCACCAGCAGCAGGCGATACTCGTTCAGGATGGCCTGTTCGCGTGGGCGCAGAAAGCCGTGCGGAAACTCCGGGTAGTCGGCACGCTGGCCAGCCGCGTACAGCAGCACCTCGCGCTTGTATTCCTTCAGCAGCGAAACCGTGTCGTACTCCGGATGGCCCTGAAAGAAGACGAAGCGAAAGCCGTCCTCGCTGGTCGCGAGATGCACGCCGGCCGACTCGCTCTCGACCAGCACGCGCAGCCCGGCCGCGTCGAACTGCGAACGCAATACCGCGTTCCAACGCGAATGCGGCACGTAGAAACAGGTGTTCACATCGGCCACCAGCGGATGCCGCGAGACCACGCGATGCGGATAGACACCCCAGATCTTTCTCGCTTGCGGCACGCGCTTCTGCCCATAGCGGAACTCGATCACCGCATGCGTCGCGAGGCAGGAACACAGTGTCGAGGTCACCGCCCGCGCCGCCCAGTCGATGACCTCGTTCAGCGGCTCCCAGAACGCTTGCGCCGACAGATCCGGGCCGATCACGTTCGCACCGGTGATGATCAGCGCGTCCAGGCCCTGTTCGCGGAGATGCTCGAAGGAATCGTAGTAGCGCTCGATATGCGCGCGCGCCTTCTCGCCGCGTTCCAGTTGCGGCAGGGTGAACGGATGCACGTAGAACTGCGCGATCGGGTTGCTCTCGCCGATCAGGCGGAAGAACTGGCGCTCGGTCGCGGCCAGCGCCGCGTCCGGCATCATATTCAGCAAACCGATATGCAGCTCGCGAATATCCTGATGCCGGGCTTTCTCCGTCGGCAGGATGCTCTGGCCTTCGGCGCGCAGGCGCTGGAAGGTCGGCAAGTCGTTGTGGGCGACCAATGGCATGGCTTATCCCTCTCTGGCGATGGCGGTTTCGAGCAGGCTGAGAAAATCGGCCTCGTCGCGCACCCGCGCGACCTCGTCGGAGGTCACGGTATAGCCGTGCGGCCCGGCGATGGCCTCGTAACGCGGGATGCGCGAATGGAACAGATGCGGAAAGATCCAGCGGGTGAAATCATCCGGCTCCATCTGCGCGGCGTATTCCAGGGCATTCTCTTCCAGGTAGCGACGCAGGTATTCATTCAGAAACTCGGGACGATAATAGAGCGGCTTCGGCGCGCTCTGCGCACGATTGATCAGCTTCTGTTCCTCGTCGCTGTCGGTCACCTGGATATACAACAGCAGCGTGTGCTCGACGAGCAGGTCGATGACGCCCGGCTCCTCCAGTTCACACAGACTGCCGCCGACATCGTTGACGAAATGGTTGTAGCCGTAGATCGTCCGGGCCTTGCGGATGAAATCCGGCACATCATGCATCGCATCGATCTCGGCACGACGATAACGCGCCTGGCGTTCGCGAAAGTCCTCCAGTGGCACGCCGCCCCGCTCCGGATCGCCCAGCTTGCCGACATAGCTCAACACCGGCCCGAGATCGTGCACCTTGATGTTGTTGCGGATATAGATCCAGTCGTTGCGCAGCAGATCATGCAGAAACGGCACCTGCATCGCCTGCTGCTTGATGATGTCCAGAATCGGCTCGTCGAGATAGCGCGTGCCGATGCGGTAGTCGCCGGAGTAGTGAAACCAGTCATGGCCGCGCAGCATCGCCGACAGGTAGGTCTTGCCGACCCCGGACATGCCCAGCAGAGTCACCTTTTTATGCTTCCAGTTGCGGAATTCTTCTACGCTAAACTTCACGAACGACGCTCCAACGGATGTTTTCCCCTATTCTGCCACAGGCAATAACACAATACCGCCGCCGACATGCTAGGCTGAAAAAAATCTCGCACAAACCCGGACACAGGCAAGGCGAAGCACGCATGACAGAACCATCGACGCACACGGCCCCTGGCGCAAACCGGCCCCCATGGCTGGCGAAAGCCGCCGCGCTACACCGCGAGGGCCAGTTCGAAGCCGCCGCGCGGGCTTATCAAAATCACCTCGACGAGCACCCCGACGATCATCGCGCGAAACACATGTACGGCGTATTGCGTTTTCAGCAAGGCGCCATCGACGAGGCCGTGGAGCTGCTATACGCGGCAACCTCGCTCCGCGACGACCAGCCCGACTACTTCGTCAACCTCGGGCTGGTCCTGACACACGCCTCGCGCATCAAGGAAGCCATCGATGCCTACCAGCGCGCGCTGCGCCTGGCACCGGCATCTACCGAGGCGGCGAACGGTCTGGCCATCTGCCTGCGGCGCGACGGACAGACCGAGCAGGCGATCAGCGCCTTTCGGCGCGCCCTGGCGATCGCCCCCGAGCAACCGGACACGCTCAACAACCTCGGCGTCGCCTGCCGCGCCGCCGGCAAGATCCAGGAGGCCATCACGGCCTATCAGCAGGCCCTGCGGCTGAACCCGAAGCATGCCGATGCCTGGCACAACCTGGGCAACGCGCGGCTGGATGCCGGTGAAACCGACTCCGCCGCGCAGGCTTATCAAGCGGCGCTGGCGCTTTCGCCGAACGACCGGCAATCGCTGGCCCGGCTGGTCGAGCTACATGCCGATCACGCGCAGGACTGGGATGTCGATGCATGCTTCACCGAACTGACCACGCGCGGCGCCGACGACGCGGAGCTGTTCAATCTATGGGGGAACGCTCTGCAACAGCAGTGCCGCTGGCGCGAGGCCGAACAACGCTACCACCAGGCATTGCAACGCGACGATAACAACCCGGACTATCTGAACAACCTGGGTACCTTGCATACCCATGGCGGCGATCACGAGAAGGCCGCCGCCTGCTATATCCAGGCGCTGGAGAGCGGTGGAGCGCAC
>JALULB010000141.1 GCA_027041035.1 Sedimenticola sp.
CCGGGCAAAATCGGCGGCAAAATCGCGGGTACGGCTGTACAGGTGCGGCTGAAAAACCACGGTCATTTTCTTTTCCGGATAAAGACGACGCACAGCCTCCAGAGTAACCCGTATTTCTTCAGGATGGGATAGGCGATCTTGTAGATCGACTGATGGCCGTCATCGATGGTCAGTACGACCGCTTTTCTCGGCACGCGCTGGCGCCCTTCGAGAAACTCCAGCAGTGCCGTCAATGGAATGACCTGGTAACCGTTGTCCCTGAGGTACGCCATCTGTTGTTCGAAACGCCGCGCCGAGATCATCATGCCATCGTCTCTGTCACCGAAGCGGTGATAGCAGAGCACCGGAACCGCTTGCACGGCATGCGGCGAGATGCCGCTACGCGCGGTTTCCCGCAATGGGATGACGACGATCCGGCCGGGGCGTACCGGCGTATCGTCGTTCTCTTCCTCGATCAGCCAGTAACGCCCGGCGTCGCCGAGAAAGGTTTTCGCCAGGGAACGCGACGTTGCATCCCGCGAGGCTCTCACGATGATATAGTTGTCGTTGCGCGCGATAACCTCGCTAAACGCCGGCGCGTTTCTGTTCGCCAGACCAGAGCAAGCGCCCAGCAGCACCGGCAACAACGCCAGCAGCAAGCGCTTCCAGCAGGCCCCACGGGGCATCCAGCGCGGCGCGCCCGCTCTTGTCACACCGCGGCAGGCCATGGTCATTTCGCTTTCGGCGCCTCGCCAGCCACTTGCTTCTCGGCCGGCTTTCCGGCGGGTCGCTGGCGCGCCACCGTCGCATCGTCGTTCGAGTAGGGCTCTCGCCCGCTATCCGAGAATTGCTGTTCCAGCGACTCGCCCATCTGATTGAAGCGGTTGAACATGCGCCCGAGCTCGTCGTTGCGCTTGCCATGAATGCGATAGCCGAAGTTACCGTGCGACACGTGCTGCATGCCTCGTTCCAGCAGGCGCAACGGCACCGACAACCGCGACACCAGCACGTAGGTCGCGATGACCACGGCGAGCAGCACCAGCCCCATCAGGCCCAACATGGTGATCAGGGTCAGGTTGGCGGCGTTGTTCAGCGCGGCCTTGGTCACCCCGAGCTGCACGCCGCCGACGATACGATCCTGGTACTTGATCGGCACCTCGAAATCGAACACCTTCTCGCCATGCCTTTCCCACTCGGAGACGATCTGATCGCCCTTGGCCGTCAAGCGCTGGGACTCCGGCGGCAACTGCCGGGGCTGGCCAATGTCATCCGCCTCGGTGCTCGCGCGGATCACGCCCTCGGGATCATAGATGGCCAGATAGGCCACCTCGGTATGCTTGCGCATGCTCTGGACCACGCCATCGACGGCGATCCAGTCCTGCAGCAATACCTCGTCGGCGCTTTCATCGGCGATCAACTCGGCGATCGAGTTCCCGGAATCCACCACCATCTGGGTCATCACCGCGAGCTGGCGGGTATGCACGAAGTAGATCGCCACCAGCATCACCAGCGCGACGACCAGCGCGAGCATGATCGTCCATTTCCATTTCAACGGAGTGATCGCCTGTTGCGCGAGCGGATCTTCCTGTTCGTCGAGTTCGACCTGCACGGCCTGCAATGCCTCGACCAGCTCGCGGCCGGTCTGGAAACGCTCGTCGGGTGACTTCGCCAGCAGCTTCTCGACGATCTTACGCAGACCCACCGGCGTTTCCGGAGAGACCTCGGCGATCTTGGCCGGGTCGTCCTTGGCGATCTTCATCAGCAGCGAGGTCAGCGTGTTCGCCATGAAGGGCTTGTCGCCGGTGATCATCTGGTACAGCACCACGCCGATGGAGAACAGATCGGAACGGCCATCGACGCCAGCGCCCTCGACCTGCTCTGGCGACATGTACTGCGGCGTGCCCAGCACGGTGCCATGCTGGGTGTAGTCGTCGCCACCGGTTTCGATATGCGCGATGCCGAAATCCGTGATGCGCACGCTGTTGTCTTCCAGCACGATGATGTTGCTGGGCTTGATGTCACGGTGCACGACGCCTTCACGCGCCGCGTAATCGAGCGCGCTGGCCAACTGGATACCGATCTTGACCACGTCCCGGGTCGGCAGATGCCCCTGCTCGTCCATCACGTCCTGCAGGGTTTTCCCCTCCAGGTACTCCATCGCGATATACGGTTGCTTGTCCACCTCGCCCACATCGAAGATGGTCACGATATTCGGATGGATCAGCTTGCCGGCCGCCTTCGCCTCGCTGAGAAAGCGATGCCGGTATTCCGCATCGGCGGCGCGCTCGCTGCGCAGCACCTTGATCGCCAGGGTTCGATTGATCTGCGGATCGAAGGCTTCGTGGACGATCGCCATCGCGCCCTCGCCGAGTTCGCCGGTCAACTGAAAGCGCCCGATCCGTTTCCCCGATTCGGGCTGGTCGTTGTCATTCACTGCATGCACCACGAATAAACTCTACTGCCAATGACATCGCGGAACGCAATGCCGAAAAATACCTTGTCACGAAATGCCGTCCTTGTTACTAGAGATCGATGAAGAGATCGATGAACCCATGCGCCAGAAGCCGGTTGAATTCAGGGGCATGGCGCGCGCGGCTATCCCTCGTCTTCGGACCCGTCCGAGGAAAGATTGCGTATCTGTTCCTCGTAAGCCTTGGCGAACTCGGCACCAAAAAAGTCCAGGAAATGGTCTCTTGCGTCATTCGCCAGGCGTTCGTATTCCTGACGATACAGACTCCAGTATTTGGCCTCGCGGCCACCAAAGCCGGCAAGGATTCCGCCGCCGGGATGCTGCCTGGAGAATATCTCTTCGAGCCTGTCCGGCTCGAACCTGTCCATCGTCTGGTTGAAGATAGCACGCATGCCGGCCACCATGGCCATCTCGTGCTCCTTTAAATCACGAAATCCCTCGGCGAAGGCATCCCGCGCGGGCAGAAAGCCACGTGAACGCCGAAACAGCAGGTGATGCAGCGCATCGTCGACACCCGCCGAAAACTTCAATGGATTGTTCGCCGCCGGTCGGATCATGGTCATGTCCATGCGGAACTCGTGCTTCAAACGCGCCCGCGCCATCATGATATCCAGCATGCCGCCGACCACCTGGCGATAGGTCTGCCCGACATTCTCCATCATGGCGATACATTCGGCATCGGAAAGACGCTCCAGCTCGCTGATATCGAGATCGACTCCGCGCATGAAGGCATCGAAAGCCGCGCGTTGCCCGGCACCAGGGGCTGGCGCGCCGGGCGAAGGTGCCTGTGGCGCCGCCGGGGGGACTTGAGGCGCCGCCGACGGCGCTTGTGGAGCCGCCGGGGGAGCCTGGGAGACCGTTGGTGGGACTTGCGGCGCGGCTTGCGGCGCGGCCCGTGGCGCAACGGGAGCAACTGGCTCATTCGGAGCAACCGGCTGGAAATCGTCTCTCGGCGGAATCCGCGCCCCGCCGGAAGCAGGCGCGACAGGATTCACCGTCGGATGCGCCGCGTCCCCCGCCATCGGCGGGATACCCTCCGCCGGCACCGGGGCGGGTGGCGGTGCCTCGCCAGCAGGGATCGCCGGTGACGCCGGTATCCCGGTCGGCTCCGCTTCCGGCGCCTGTCTCGCCGGCTCGGGATAGGCCGCGGGCGCGCCCGTCGGTGCCTCGGGCGCCATCGGCATGCCCGTGGCTTCGGGCCGGGTCGCGGCCAGCGGATCGGGCGGACCACCGGCAACGGAGGGTTCATTCCCGAACGCCGGCGGGATTTGCGGCGACCCGGACTCCACGGCTGCCTCACTACCGCCATCTCCCGCCCCCTCGGTGTCGGGCAGCAATTCATTGATGTCCCAG
>JALULB010000142.1 GCA_027041035.1 Sedimenticola sp.
ATGAACGATCATCCAAGGTGGGCGTTAAAACCAAGCGAGCCAAGGCCGGTTGGGATCAGCGCTACTTGCTCAAGGTGCTTGCGATGAATTAAGCGCGATTGCCCTGGTTCCTGCAGGAAGTAGAGGTACTACTCGCAAATGATCGGTATATCGGCCCGGCTTCGGGAATCATGAAGAGCGCGCCAATCGGCGTGCGATAATTCCGGCGTCTGGCCGGCGGAGGCGATATAATTCCAAAGATGACTCACTTCGACCTGCACAGCCATTCGACGGCCTCCGACGGCACACTGACGCCTACCGAACTCGTCCGGCATGCCCACGATGCCGGGGTGGGTACGCTGGCGTTGACGGATCACGATACGACGGAGGGGATTTCAGAGGCGCGGCAGGCCGCCACCCGACTCGACCTGGGGTTGATCGCCGGCGTGGAGATCTCGGTGACCTGGTCGGGACAGACGGTGCATATCGTCGGACTGAACCTGGATACGGAGAATGCCCGGTTACAGGAAGGCCTGGCCGGCTTGCGCGAGTTCCGAGACTGGCGTGCTCGGGAGATCGGCAAGCGACTGGAAAAAGCCTCGATTCCCGGCGCCTACGCGGGTGCGCTGGCGCTGTCCAACGGCCGGCTCGTGAGTCGCACGCATTTTGCCCGGTTTCTGGCTGACAACGGCCATGCCAAGGACGTGCGTGACGTATTCAAGCATTTCCTGGTCAACGGCAAGCCGGGCCACGTCGCTGGCGAGTGGGCGCCATTGGCCGAGGCCGTCTCCTGGATACGCGATGCCGGCGGACAGGCGGTGATCGCCCATCCGGCGCGCTATCGCATGACGCGTACCAAGTTGCGTAAATTGATCGAGGCGTTTCGAGACGCCGGCGGCGAGGCGCTGGAGGTGGTGTCGGGCAGCCACAGCCGTGACGAGGCCTTTACCATGGCACGCCATGCCAAGGATTTCGATCTGCTCGGCTCGGCGGGATCGGACTATCACGGCCCGGAGAATCCGTGGATAGAGATGGGCCGCCTCGATGCGCTGCCCCCGGGATGCAAGCCAATCTGGTACGATTGGAGTCCAGCAGTAAAGGTTCGATGAGCGATGGCGCAGTTCTTCCAGATTCACCCCGACAACCCGCAGGCGCGCCTGATACGTGGCGCCGTCGACGTGCTGCGCAAGGGTGGCTTGATCGTCTATCCGACGGATTCCAGCTACGCGCTGGGCTGCCGGATTGGCGACAAGGCCGCGATGGACCGGATTCGCGAGATACGCCAGGTGGACAACAATCACAACTTCACCCTGGTGGCGCGCGATCTGTCCGAGATCTCGCAATACGCCAAGGTGGGTAACGAACAATACCGTTTCATCAAGACGCTCACCCCCGGGGCGTTCACCTTCATTCTGAAGGCGACCAAGCAGGTTCCGAAGCGCCTGCAACATCCCAAGCGCAAGACCATCGGCATCCGCATTCCGGACAACGCCATCAGTCAGGCGCTGTTGACCGAACTGGATGAACCCATCATGAGCAGCACCCTGATACTGCCGGGCGACGACATGCCGCTGACCGACCCCTACGACATCAAGGATACCCTCGGCCACGCGGTCGACCTGATCATCGATGGCGGCTACTGCGGCTTCGAGCCGACGACCGTCGTCAGCCTCGAAGACGATGCGCCGAAGATCGTGCGCCAGGGCAAGGGCGACTGCGCCCAACTGTGCGGATGACAACCTCAGTGACTGGAAGCCAATAACCATGCCACAACCGACCGAACTGCCCGTGTGGGCGGAGCTGCAAGCTCATTATCAGCAGGTGGCCGGCCTGCACATGCGCGATCTGTTCGCCACGGAATCCGATCGATTTCAGCGTTATTCCGTTTCCGCCGGCGATTTTCTGCTGGATTACTCGAAGAACCGCATCACCGCCGAGACCATGCCGTTGCTGATCCGCCTGGCCGAAGCGATGCAACTCGACAGCTGGCGCGAGCGCCTGTTCGACGGCGACAAAATCAACAACACAGAGGGCAGGGCGGTACTGCATACCGCCCTGCGCAATCGCTCCAACCGACCGGTATTCGTCGATGGCGAGGATGTCATGCCGGCGATCAACCAAGTGCTGGGGCGCATGCGGGATTTCAGCGACCGGCTCAGAAACGGCGACTGGAAGGGCTATACCGGCCAGCGTATCACCGACATCGTCAATATCGGTATCGGCGGTTCCGATCTCGGCCCGTACACGGTTTGCCACGCGCTGGCCACCTGTGGCGAACAGCCACTGAAAGCGCATTTTATCTCGAACGTCGACGGCTGCATGATCGAGCATGTGCTACAAGGCCTGAACGCTGAGGCCACATTGTTCATCGTCGCCTCCAAGACCTTTACCACCCAGGAGACCATGACCAACGCGCACAGTGCGCGCGATTGGTTCCTGCGCCAGGCCGGTAACGACGAATCGCATATCGCCAGCCATTTCGTCGCGGTATCGACCAACCGCGACGCGGTCGTCCAGTTCGGCATCGATCCGACACACATGTTCGAATTCTGGGACTGGGTCGGCGGACGCTATTCCCTGTGGTCGGCGATCGGCCTGTCGATCGCGCTGGCGATCGGCATGGATGCCTTCGAAGAGCTGCTGGCGGGCGCCCACTGGATGGACGAGCATTTCCGGCATGCGCCGCCGGAGGAGAATCTGCCGGTGATCCTCGCGCTGCTGGGCATCTGGTACAACAACTTCTTCAACGCCGAATCCCACGCGATTCTGCCGTATGACTACCTGTTGCAGTACCTGCCCGCGCACCTGCAACAGGTGGACATGGAGAGCAACGGCAAGTCGGTGGATCGCGACGGCCAGCCGGTGAGCTACGCGACCGGACCCGTCATCTGGGGCGCGCCGGGCATCAATGGTCAGCATGCCTTCTATCAGCTCATCCACCAGGGCACGCACCTGATCCCGGCGGATTTCATCGCGCCGGTCCACCCGCGCACCCGGCTGAAGCATCACCACGAGATCGTGTTGTCGAACTTTCTTGCCCAGACGGAAGCCTTGATGCGCGGTAGAACCCGCGACGAAGCCCTGGCGATCCAGCGCGAAGCCGGCGTGCCGCAAGAGGTCATCGAAAGCCGCGTGGCGCACATGGTGTTTCCGGGTAACAACCCGACCAACTCCTTGTTCATCGATCGATTGACGCCACACTCGATGGGCGCGTTGATCGCGATGTACGAACACAAGATCTTCGTCCAGGGCGTGATCTGGAACCTGAACTCCTTCGACCAGTGGGGCGTCGAACTCGGCAAACAGCTCGCCGGACGGATACTCCCCGAGCTGCACGATGGCGGCATCCAACATGATCACGACGGCTCGACGGAAGGGCTGATCCGCTATTATCTTCGCTGAGGACGCGCGACAGCGTACCGCGCCCAGGATGTCGTGATCGGCCCCCCCGCACTGGGGGCCGATCCAACCGCGCTCAGGTCATCGGCGTCAGCTTCCAGATATCCTCGTTGTACTCGCTGATGGTGCGATCGGTCGAGAAGATGCCGCTGGTCGCGGTGTTCATGATGCTCATGCGCGTCCAGCGTCCCTCGTCCTGCCAGGCCGCCGCGGCCTGTTCGTGGGCTTCCTTGTAGCTGGTGAAATCGGCCAGCGTCAGCCACGGGTCGCCGGGGTCGCGCATCGCGCCGAGCAGATCGTCGAAGATACCTGGCTCCACGCCGTTGAAATGCCCGGCTTCGAGCAGCCGGAACACGCCTTGCAGATCCTGGTCCGCGTCGATGTAGGACTGCGGATGGTAATGGTGGCGCAGATCGGACAC
>JALULB010000143.1 GCA_027041035.1 Sedimenticola sp.
CCCTTTATTTGAGTTACTCGCTGAGTAGTTACAAAAAAATAATGGTAGCTACGATCTGTTTTGGCGGATATTCATTCCGTGCGAGGAGAAATAAGATGGTTATACGAGTAAGGAGCCTGTTTTGGCCGCTGGTGGGCTTGCTGTCGCCTTCGGTCGTGATGGGGACAGGGTTTCCAATCGACCCGACCGTTGAATTCGGTCGTATCCTTTCGGAAATGCATGAAAACGAATGGTCGAAATTGAACATAAATCGTTTCGATTCTGTTTGGACTCCTCGCGCACTGGTGCCGAGCACGCCGGGCAATTTTTTCCAGGGCTCGCCGCGCAGCGTGATACAGGCGTGGAGTTCGATGGCGTGGGACCCTAACCGAGGGGATCTTGTGTTTTTCGGCGGGGGCCACGCCAATTATACAGGTAACGATGTCTATCGTTGGCGTAGCAGCACACTAGAATGGGAGCGCTCTTCGCTGCCCACCAATCTGGAGTTTGCAAGCTACGGATCGGGGTTGACCCACACGGTCGATGGCGAGTTGAACTCTCCCCTGAGTGCGCACACCTACGACAATTCCGAGTTTCTGCCCCAGGCAGACCGATTCGTGTCATTTGGCGGAGCTGCCATTCCCTCTGGAAATGCCTGGTTGATCGGTGATGGACAAGGCGGATCGAGGAAGACCGGTCCTTATTTTTGGGATCCATCGAGGGCCGATGGAAACAAGGTTGGGGGCTTGGATGGTTCAGGCGTCGATCCCACAACGCCCGGAGGACGGATGTGGGAGAACCGTGACAACCTGGTTCCGGCCGACGGTGGACGCTACCCGGGGGACTCCTTGGTGAGTTTTATCAATGGAACCAGCGCGTTGTCGTATGAACCGGGGCTGTCGAACGATGTGCTCTATGTCTCGGATATTGCCAATCTATGGCGATATACGGTGAATGATGTCGATAACCCTTCGCTCGATACCTATGAACATGTTGGATCGACTTGGAATACGATCTCGGGCCAGGGTGCTGGCGCTTTCGACTATATCGATAACATTTACCTGCGTACTTCCGAGAGTGGCGCATTCAGTTTCTGGGACCTCGACCTGGATCCGGGAGGGGTGGTGGTAAACCAGTTGTTCGTTCCAATCGACCCGGACAATACCTTCGACATCTCCCAACTGGGTGATTTTGGTCTGGATTACGATCCGGTGCGTAATCGTTTCGTCATGTGGGGTGGTGACGGCTCATTATGGGAGCTGTATGTACCGGAAAACCCACAATTGGATGACTGGGTTATTCAGGAGGTCGTGCCCTTGGGCCTGCTGATGCCGGACTCGAATGCGCTTGTCACTGGCACGCGGGGGATACTCGGGAAGTGGAAGTATATTCCGGGTCTGGATGTTTTTTTTGGTGTCGAGGATTCGACGACGGGCGATATATGGGCATACAAGCCGGTCGACTGGGATCCGGATGTGCGACCGCAATGGCTTCCGGACGCGGATGTATCCGTATCGGGTTCATTGTGGCTAATGCTGCCGTTGCTCGCGGGTTTGGGGTTCATGAGCCCCACTCGGGTTTTCTCGGCAACGGTCGCGTAGCGTCGATATGTTCACGGCTTGCGGCGATCCGCCTGCTCGAACGCATCCCTGCGCTCGACAGGCTCCCAGGCGTCTCACCCTGAAACGCTATCCCAAACACCGCTGGTCGCGGTTTCCCGGGCGTATTCACTGAAATCCCTTGGAGCGCGACCCAACGCGCGCCGCACGCCGTCGCTCAGGTGGGCGTTCCGGCCATCCAGGACCGTGCCGAACAGGTAGTTGAGCAGCCAGGTGAACTCGTGCGGTAGATTCAGCCCGGCCAGGGAGTCGGCGTAGGCTTCCAGGGAAATCGGGGTGTAGCGTATCTTTCGTCCTGTCGCCCGTGCGATTTCAGCGACTGCTTCGGCAAAGGTCAGCAGGCGCGGACCGGTCAGCTCGTAGAGTTGGCCACCGTGTCGGTCCACGGTCAGCGCGGCGAGCGCGACATCCGCGATATCCTCGGCGTCGATGAACGGCTCGGCGATATCGCCTGCCGGAAGCACGACCTCGCCATCGAGTACCGATTCCATCAGAAAATTCTCGCTGAAGTTCTGGGCGAACCAACTGCAACGCAGGATGGTCCAGTCGGCGCCGGATGCCTGTAAAACCCGTTCGGCGCGCTGGGCCTGTTCCTCCCCGCGACCGGATAGCAGCACCAGTCGCCGGATGCCGTTCTTCAGCGCCAGTTCGATGAATGCCTGGACCGTTTCCACGGCACCCGGAATCGCCAGGTCCGGGTAGTAGCTCAGGTAGATCGAGCGGACTTCGCGCAGCGCGTCCGGCCAGGTTCGTCGATCCGTCCAGTCGAACGCTGGACTGGCGGAACGCGAGCCGACCCGCGCTGGATGTCCGTCGGCCTCCAGTCGTTGCACGATTCGGCGTCCGGTCTTGCCGGTGCCGCCGATGACAAGGATGTTACGTTGTGCTGTTTTCATTTCGGTCTCTCCGTGAGAGCAAGAGGAAAGTCTCTGGCTTGCGAATCAGTCTGGCAGGCACGCCATCGAGCCGGAATGGCAGCCCGTCGGCGTTTCATGCTCGAACGTCCGGAATCGCGGTGCGAGTGCGTCACCGAAGGCTATACTTGCCGGCATGCAAGCAAAATCAATCAACGCACCCTGGGGGCGACCGGACGACACGCTCGGCGAGGCTCTGCATTTTCTCCGCATGGATGGCGTCTTCTATTGCCGCTCCGAGCTGAAGGGGCGCTGGGGCGCGGGCATTCCGGCGATGCCGGGTCATCTTTGGTTTCACGTGGTGACCGAAGGCGAGGGTTGGCTGGATCTTGGTGAAAGCGACACTGAAGCCTGTCTTCTTCGGCCGGGCGCCTTCGTATTGATACCGCATGGCCAGGGGCATCGTCTGTGGAGCGAGCCGGGTGTCCCCACGCCGGACGTGCTGGAACTCGACCGGGAACCGCTCAGTGAGCGCTACGAGATCCTTCGTCACGGCCGGGGCGAGGGCCGCACGAGCATGATCTGCGGTGCGCTGAGTTACACCCACCCGGCCACGCGCGCGCTCATCGCGGCATTGCCCGACAGGATCCTGATCGATGCATTGCATGCGTCGCGCATGGAGTGGATGCAAGGCACGCTGCGCTTGATTGCGGAGGAGTCCCGGGAACCCCGCCCCGGCGGCGAGGCCCTGATAACGCGGCTCGGTGATATCCTGGTCGTGCAGGCGATACGTTCATGGATCGAGACGGATCCGGCGGCCCGTGCCGGCTGGCTGGGCGCGTTGCGGGACAGGCAGATCGGTCGCGCGATCGCGTTGATCCACCGTCGACCGGCGGAAGCCTGGAGCGTGGCGTCGCTTGCCCGCCACGCGGCGATGTCCCGTTCGGCGTTCGCGGCGCGCTTCACCGAACTCGTGGGTGAGCCGGTGATGCGTTATGTCACGCGTTGGCGGATGTATGTGGCGATGGATGCGCTCAAGGCCCAGAACGCCAGCGTGGCCGAGGTGGCGGGCCGCCTCGGCTATCAGTCCGAGGCCGCGTTCAGTCGCGCCTTCAAGCGGGTGCTTTCCGTGTCGCCGGGCTCGATTCGGCGAACGGCCGCCACGCGGGGGATGGAATCGGCGTGACACATCCCGTTCGGCCGTGAATCTCCCCGCGGCCTCCGTGACCGTGACGGATATGACGAGATCGGCGGCATAATCGTTGTCAGCGACTGAACCCGTGTTTTACGCCGCCCGGGTCGGCCGCGAGTGAATCTTTTCCCGGGGAGCGGGTCCCCTATC
>JALULB010000144.1:0-2114 GCA_027041035.1 Sedimenticola sp.
GATCTGAAATGGGGCACCAAGAACCCGCTGATGCTGCGTGACAAGGAATTCGGCGGTGTGCGCCTGCGCGCCTTCGGCAGCTACGTGATGCGCATCGCCGACCCGAAGCTGTTCATCCAGGAGATCACCGGCACCGACGGCCACTTCACCACCGACGAGATCAGCAACCAGTTGCGCAACCTGATCACCTCGCGCTTCGCCAGCATCGTCGGCAAGGCCGACATCCCGGTGCTGGACCTGGCCGCCAACTACGAACAACTCGGTGACTTCATCACCGAACGCATCGCGCCCGAATTCTCCGCCTATGGGCTGGAATTGACGAAGATGCTGATCGAAAACATCTCGCTGCCGCCCGAGGTCGAAGCCGCGCTGGACAAGCGCACCAGCATGGGCATGATCGGCAACCTGGACAAATACCTCAAATTCCAGACCGCCGAGGCGATGCAGAACAGCGGCGCCGGCGGCGGCGCGATGAGCGACGCCATGGGCATGGGCGTCGGCATGGCGATGGCCGGCAAGATGGCCGAAAGCCTGCATGCGTCCAGCGGCTCGGCGACACCGCCGCCCCTGCCCGGCCAGGCCGCCTATCATGTCGCCATCGACGGCAAAACCCAGGGACCGTTCGGCGCGGACGAACTCAAGCGGCTCGCCGCCGACGGCAAGCTGGGCGATACCACGCTGGTATGGACCGACGGCATGAGCGACTGGCGACCGGCCGCCGAGGTCGACGCACTGAAACCCCTGCTCGGCCCGGCCACGCCGCCCCCACTGCCACTGCGGTGAGCGAAAGCGAAAAAACCAACCCGCCGCCCGTCGAGCAAGCCACCTTTCCCTGCCGCCAGTGCGGCGCGGCATTGCATTTCGTCCCCGGCCAGGGTTCGCTGGAATGCCCGTGGTGCGGCTATGAATCGCCCGTCAAGGACATCGGCATCGAGATCCGCGAATACGATCTCACCGAAGCCATACAGGCATTGCACAAGGCCGAGAAGAGCCTGCCCGACACCGAAACCCTGGCACATTGCGACACCTGCGGCGCGGAATTCCAGCTCGACGCCAACGTCACCTCGGGCGACTGCCCGTTCTGCGGCAGCCCGGTGGTCACCGCCGCCGACCAATACCGGCTGTTCAAGCCGCGTTCGCTGCTGCCGTTCAAGATCAATCGCCAACAGGCCCGGGACGCCTTCCACAAATGGCTGAGCAGCCTGTGGTTCGCGCCGAATGCCCTGGTGAAACACGCCCGCTCCAACGAGAAGCTCACCGGCATCTACCTGCCCTACTGGACCTATGACAGCCATACGACCACCCGCTACAGCGGCCAGCGTGGCGACATCTACTACGTCACCGTGAGCGTGCCGGTCGTCATCAACGGCCGCCGGACGATGCAGCGCCGCCGCGAGCCGCGCATCCGCTGGACACCCGCCAGCGGCGTGGTGCGCCGTCACTTCGACGACGTGCTGGTCGGCGCCACGCAGACATTGCCGCGCACCATCACCGACAACCTGCAACCCTGGGATCTCGACGCGCTGGTGCCCTACCAGGACGAATACCTCTCCGGCTTCCGCAGCGAGGTCTACCAGGTGAAGGTCGACGAAGGCTTCAACCAGGCGCGCCAGATCATGGACAACATCATTCGCATGGATGTCAGACGCGCGATCGGCGGCGACCAGCAGCGCATCCAGCAACTGCACACGCGTCACGAGCGGAAGACATTCAAGCATATCCTGCTGCCAGTGTGGGCCGCCGCCTTTCGCTATCGTGGCAAGAGCTACCGTTTCGTCATCAACGGCCGCACCGGTCGGGTGCAGGGCGAGCGACCGTACAGCTGGATCAAGATCGCGTTCGCGGTGATCGCCGGGATTACGCTGCTGGCGGGCGCGCTGTACCTGTTCAGCGAATACGCACAGCAGGGCACGGCGGGCGTCGAGTACGGACAGGACTACTACCGCTATTGATCACAACCCCCCGGAACGAGGCGGACTGGACTTCAGTCCGACGCCGCTCGATGCAAGCCAACATCGCCGGCCAGATGCGCCGCCAGCAACAAGCGTGATCGAAGCCGTCGAAAAGGATGAAGCGGGCATTCGGCCATTGCGACACCGCTTGCGCTATCAGCC
>JALULB010000144.1:2124-3771 GCA_027041035.1 Sedimenticola sp.
CTATCAGCCCGGCGGGCACCTGCCTGTCGTGGCCCGCCGCCAGATGGAACTGCCGGATGGCCGGCGTCAGCGGCGCTTGTCCGGCGGGATTCAGCGAACCGGCCAGTGGGGAGTAGCCATGCAGGTCGGCCCAGGCATCGATATCCAGGTTGGCGGCCAGCGTCACCAGGGTATCGGTTTCGATAAAACGCGCGGCGAGCAGCATCGCCAGCGTGCCGCCGCCGCTGTAGCCGATCAATACCAAGTGCTTGTAGCCCCCGCTGTCGAGTCGTTCACGCAACACGCTGGCCATGCTGTCGACCACGGCGCTGGAATAGCGCCCCATCGTCCAGTGCCAGGGGGTGCAACGCGGACTCTTTGCCAGCCCGTGATAACAGGGCCGGCCGAGGTACAGGCTGGGGTGGGTGTCCAGGGCCATCAGGTCGAGCATCACCGAGCGCGGGGAATCCGGATCGTCGGCGATACGATCGACACGCGCCCACGGGCGCCCATCGCCGCCGAGATAGACATGCAGCACGTCGCCACCGCGAATACGATTGCGATAGACGACGTGCTGGAAGGGCTGGCCGGCCTGGGTTTCGCGAACAAGGCCGAGCCGATCGGCGAGTCGGTCGACGCGCTCCGCCGGCGTGCCGCAGCCAGCCAGCAATAGCGCCACAAACACGATGACGAGAAGCCTGGGACTCATGCGCGCCCGGCGCACGCGACCCGGACGACGGGTCGTGGGCGACAACTCGGGCGGAGCAGCCTCGGGCCGAAGCCCGGCCCACGCCCCCGATGCGGACTACAGCTCGATGCGCCCGCCCAGAGAAACGACATACTGCGAATAGCCATCCAGCCCGAGCACGGTATCGTAGTTGACGAACAACTGCGCGCCGCCCGGCAGCACCACGGAAAGCCCGAGTCCGAGCTTGAAATAGTCCCGATCCGGCTCATCGCTGGTCGCGCGCAGGACGTTCTGGCGCGGATCGGCGATATAGGTGGCAGTGATCTCCTCGGAATTGTTCTCGAACTCATGCACCCAGGCCACGCGCGCCTGTGGCACCACGACACCGAAGCTGTGACTCAGGCTGCGCGAGACGCGCGCGCCGACGACGCTGGTGAACGACTTCCAGTCCTGACCATCGACGTTCAGATTCAGGCCGGAAGCCTCCGCGCCGGATTCCCGATAGCCATCGACATCGACATCCAGGTAGGTCAAGCGGGCATAGGGCTCCAGATTCCACGGACCGGTATTCCACTGGTAACCGGCACCGAGACTCAGGGTCAGATCGTTGCTGTCCGTGCTGCCGCTGGCGGTCTCGTTGATCGTCGCGATCGCCGGGTTGCGCGACGGGATGAAGATGCGCCGGCGGATATCGTAATCCTGCGTGCCGTATCCGATCAGGCCGTCGACATAGATTGGCCCTTTGTACCAGGTGCCGTACACCGAGGCGCTCCAGCCATCCGAATCCACGCCACCGCCGGACACGGTCGCGGAGTCATTGAAGCTGCTGGAGACATCGCTGTAGGTCAGCAGGGCGCCGGCGATCAGGTTATCGCCGAAACGATAGTCCGCGCCGGCGGTCAGGCTCAGGGTATCGAAATCGAAGCTGTCGGTACGCTCGGTGGCGTCCCGGTCGCCGCTGCCGACATCCACGCTGGCGA
>JALULB010000145.1:0-2277 GCA_027041035.1 Sedimenticola sp.
CAGAAACACGCGCAGGACATGCGAGATATCGCCGTTCTCCTCGCCGCCCTGCGTCAGGTTTTTCTGAATGTCCTGGCGGTAGGCGGCAAGCAACGGCCGCAGGGCCGCCTCGGACGCGGTGGTGACGAAACGCCAGTCACCGGCATTGCCGGCATACTCGAAGCCCGCGCCGAAACGGCGCAGGGCCTCCGGGGTGTCGTTCTCCGGGTCGAAACTCAGACTGACCAGGCGCAATCGGGCGGCCAGCGCCGGCAGGTGTTTCATCTCGGATTTCAGGCGATAGAAGACGTGATTCGACAGCGGGCAGCCGTTGACATCGCTGCACTGGCTGTAGATGAAGCTCAGCAGCACGATACGGTCGCCGAACACCTGGTGCAGGCGCTTTGGCCCGCTGTCGGCGTCGATGACCGCGCCATCCGCCGCGTCACCCAACGGCGGCAAGCGGTAGGCGCCGGCCTTGGGCAGCGTGTAACCCAGGCCGCCGTAACCGGGTGCCAACGGCGGGCCGGCGTCCGGGGCATCGGCCGACACGCTTCCGCCCAGGCAGAGCAATCCGGAAAACAGCAAGCTCGAAATCTTCATGACATCACGCCGGCCCAGCCGGCTGCGGACGCAGCCGGGATGCAACCGGGCCAGGGCGACTCTATGGCGCCGTCAATTGGGCGATGCGGCTTTCCTTCTCCTTCTCCTTCTCCGGCGCGATACCGCTGTACAGCGAATAGGCGCCAAAGCGCATCTGGTGCGGTCGGCCGAGCTTCAGGGCATTGAAGTCGATCGCGAAGTTCTCCGTCAGTTGCTTTCCGTCCCACGCATAGGACTTGAAGAACTGGTCGTTGGCGTCGCCCTTCTTGTCCCAGTTGCCGAGCAGCGAGGAGGTGAAGTAGACGCGCTTGCCATCCCAGGACGAGGACGCCATGTTCACCTGCTGACCGATGGTCTTCTCGTAGACCTGCTTCGGCGCGAACGGGTCGGAGATATCGAAGTAGCGCGTCTTGCCGTCCATGAAGGTATCCACCCACAGCCCCTTGTCGTCGGCGCTGATGGAGATGTCCACCGGCAACGGTATCTTCGACGGGTCGCCGATATCGGCGACCGCCTTCGCCTGCCATTCGCCCTTGTCGTCCGCGTAGATCAGCCAGATCTTGGAGGTCAGCGCGGTGGTGGTGAAGCAATAGTCGTGATTCGCGCCCCAGGCGCAGCGAAGCTCCAGCGGCGCGCCCGGCACGTCGAAAACCTTCTTCGGCTTGCGGCTGTGCAGATCCCACACCGCGACGGTATTGCCGAAGCGTTTCATCGCTTCCGGGTCCTTCAGCATCTTGCCGAAGTCCATCATGTAGTTGGACCAGCCGGTAAAGGACGAGGTCAGCATGGCGTTGCGGCGCGGCAGCACGCGCACATCGTAGCCATAGCCGTCGGCGAACTTGCCGCTCTTGGTCGCGCCGCGCAGATTGTCGTCGTTCGGCATCCAGTGGGTCGCGACATATTCGCCCCGGTTGGTGTACTCCACCAGGCCGGTGCGACCGCCGTGGTCGCGATTGTTCGACAGGCCGGTAATCATCATCCGCCCCGGCAAGGCGTAGGTGGTGTGCGGGCCGACGACGCCGCCGCTGTCCGCGACGAAGCTGTCGATCACCTTGTGCAGCCGCGGCCGGGCCGGATCGCTGTGCACATCGAAGACAAAGATCTTGTTGGTGTCCAGACCGCCGGCCCACAGGTACTTGCGGTCGTCGGTGAACCCGGAGTGATGCGCCTCGTTGCGCCCGCCGACCGCCAAGGTGTGGACGATACGGCCATAGTCCTTGGATGCCGGATTGACCGCGACGGTGACCAGCTTGTCCTGGCCGTCGCCCAGCCCCTCGACACCCAGCGTCCAGATATACACGAAGTCCTCCTGGCCAACGATCTTCGCCATGTATGGCGACATACAGGTCTCGTCGGCAAACGCCGACAGGATCGCGGCGAAGCCCAGCAGCCCGGACAACGTGGTCGCGCGGACGGTTCGCGACAGAATACGCGTGAATATGTTCATGAAATCCTCCCATCGGATGGAAATATCGACACCTTCCGACCGCCTCGGCTGCGGCATGCGCATGCTGAATGTCAGCGGCTAGCGAGATGTTTGTCTATTATGTCTCCAAAAAGTAGAATGAATATTCATTTTTGTCAAACTCACGGGTAACTACTCAGCGAGTCGTTTAAAACATGGGTAACTGCTCAGATCGCCGCTGAAATGCGTCAGATCAAGGCAAAAAATGTGATCGTTACAGGGATGTAACT
>JALULB010000145.1:2287-3763 GCA_027041035.1 Sedimenticola sp.
TATTAGGGCAATGCAGGAGCAATTGCCGGTTTACAAGTGTAAATGACCATTTTTGAACGCGGAGCTGGCGCATTTCAGCGGTTAGCTGAGTAGTTACACTCACGGTAGGAAACCGCCCGAACAGGATGTATCCAGGAGAATCCATGAATGACACGCGTCCCCGCTTGCCTATTGACTCCGCAAGGGGTTTTCTTCCGTTGCCCGCGGTCGTCGGCACGCGACGCCTCCGGAAAATCCCTCGCGGGATCAACAGACTGCGCGATCAGCGCGCGAATTCATGAGATTTACGGGTTAGAATCCCAACATGCCTTACCTGAACAGAATCCCGTGCGTTCCGGAACCGATCGACTGCCGCATCCTCACCGCGGCGCTCGACCTGTTCGTGTCACGCGGCTACCACAACGTCTCGGTACACGACGTACAAAAGGAAGCCAACGTCAGCATCGGATCGATCTACAACCATTTCGGTGGCAAGGAGGGCATCGCGAAAGCGCTGTATTTCCACCTGTTGAACGAGATGGAGGAGATGATAGACACAGTGATGCGCGATCACTACAGCGCCACGCGGCGCTGCGAGACCATCATCCGGCTGCTGTTCGAATACACCGAAACCCGCGCCAACATCATCGCCTATATCTTTCACGCGAAGCACACCGAGTTCATCCCGGGCGAGTCGCCGATCTGCGACTCGTCGCCGTTCGCGAAGATGCGCGGCATCGTGCAACAGGGCATGGAAAGCGGCGAATTCAGAAGCACCGACCCATGGGTCGCGACGGCCAGCGTGTTCGGCGGCGCGATACGCATGATCCAACTGCGCCTGGACGGGGTTATCCAGCAGCCGCTTGGCGGCTTTCTGGACGAGGTGCTGGAAAGCGCCTGGCAGGGGATGCGGGTGGAACGGGCATCGGAAAGCGTTTGACGGAAACCGCGTGGCGAAAGCAGCCCGCCACTCAGTTTCTTGTCTGTCATCGATCCATCCTTTCATGGCGATATGCGTGGAACGATTTCCACGAGATTCACGCAGTCATCACAAAACTGTCACGACGGGAAATCGACGCATGCCATGCCGTCGCCGGGAGGAAGACTGTCGAAGAGGGGGTGTCGGAGAAAAGTGAAAAGATGCATGGCCATCGCGCTCATCGCGGGCGCAATGCTGGCCGGATTGGTCGACCGTTTGACTCATATCCCATCGACCGCGCTGGCCAGGCTGTGGTGCGGAGAACGCTATATGCGGGCAGTAGACGGCATCGTTGGCGATGTGTCATGCGGCTTCGATGCCGACATGTTTTTTGTCGTTGCTCTCATGGGCGTTATCCTGCTTGGTGTTCTGCTTCTTATTGCGTCTCAAAACAGGTGAAGGGATCGATTCAGCGCCGGCTCCACCCGCGGAGATATCCAAGCGGTGCTTCCCCGGTCGAGAGTTTTCGCCATCCGACGAACGACACCACGTCCGTCGGATGGCTGGCTTTTACAGGT
>JALULB010000146.1 GCA_027041035.1 Sedimenticola sp.
CGCAGCGTTGGTTGAGACGTTCTCCGTTGGCCAGGTCGATGGCCTGCGCCGAGGCGGCGGCCATCAGCAGCGTGGCGGCGGTAATCAGTTGTTTCATGGCGAGTGAATCCTGCGAATGACGCTTGCCCCCAGATTACGTCAGCTCGACGGAAAATCCCTTTGCATAGGTCAAGAATGCCATCGACAGTGGCTAGGAGGCTGTCGGGTTTAACGCTGATCTACTGCGGAAAAGCCCTTTTGGCCCGTTTTTCCGTTCACTTTCGTTAAATAGAATGACTATTCGCCTCAAGTGAACGAAAAAACGGACTCAAAATGGCTTTCCCTCGCTACGATCGGTCAAACCCGACAGCCTCCTAGTCACAGGGTTTTCAGGTATTCCAGCAGGGCCGCCTTGTCATCGTCGGCCAGCCCGGTGCCGTAGCGTTCGCCGTTGTGCCCCCGGTTGCCGTTGCCACGCTTGCCGGTCTCCAGTAGAAACAGCCTTCTGCCGTCCGCCGCGAGGGGGCGATCGTGTCGAAAGCCGACCTGTCCGGGCAGATAGGCGGTGTCACCAAGGTAGAAGTGGCTTGGACGTTGCGCCGCCGGTTTCAGCAACGCGGCCAGCGTGGGCACCGAGCCGTTGTGCAGATAGGGTGCCCTGGCCCAGATCCCGTCCAGCGGCATATTGGCGTAGCCGTCGGTCTTGCGGAAGTGGGTGAAGGCCCAGTCGTGGCCACGGGTGAAGTCACGCTGGATCTCGCTGAATCTTCGGGTATAGGAATCCAGCCGGCCGCGATCGGTGCCGATCCCGGCCAGCGGGGTTACCTGGCCGATGTGCCGACCGGCGAAATCGTGGCAGTCGAAACAATAGCGCGCGTAGAGGGCTTTTCCGCGTTCGGCCAGCCCGGTATCGAGAGGAAACGGATAGGCGGGTGGTTTCAGCGATGAGGCGATCCAGTCCATCAACGCGAACAGGCGTTTTTTCTCGGCATCGAGATTCGCGGCGCTCGCGCCGGCCGCCAGCGCCGCGCTGAAGTTGCGTTCGCGCACCGAATCGTTATTGCCGTCCCAATGCAGCGAGAGCCCCTCGCGCTTGTCCTGTGCCCAGATCGGCGGGAAATCCACCGTGCCATACAGCTCGTCATCCGGGATCACGGCGCCGTGGTAGAGAGAGGCAAACTGGTCGAATTTGAAGGTATCGAAGGTATCCACGCGTCCGGGACCCCAACGCGGGTGATCGCCGGGATGATCGCCGAAATAGGTCTTCAACCTGGCTTTGCGCGCGAGCAAGCGTCCTTGAAACAGCGGGATGGCGAGACGATACAAGACCGTCTCGATCGTATCCAGCGGCGCCTCGGCGTCCAGCTTCCCGATCAGGTAATCCGGGTTGAAGCGCCAATCCTCGGCGCAGCGAAACAGGAACAGGAAGAACGCCTGCAGATCGACCGTATTGCTCGGCATGCCGGGGATGACCTGGCCTTGCGGATGCCCCGGCGTGATGACCCGGCCGGTATGGCAGATCGCGCAGTTCAACCCGCTCAACTCGATGAAGCGCTGGCGCCTGGAGAAGCCGATCGGCAGATCCCGGCCGGGTTCCATCAGCAGGCCGAAGGCGCGGTAGTCGCGGGGTGAGTCGTCGTCCGGCAGGTATTCCGGAAACAGCCTTGGCAAGGCGGCCAGCAGGCGGCGCGGCAGACCGTTGTCGATGTCGCTGCCGATCGAGCCGTACTTGAATTCCAGCAGGGGATCGTCGTACACGCTTGCCCGGTTCGGCGCATGGCGGTCGAACAGCCAGAGCAGCGCGGCGGCGGATACCAGCACGAGCACAAAGAACGCCGCCCAGTACCCATGCCGGTCGATGCCGCGTATGCGTCGCGATGCCGCCCGCCACTTCATGCCGGCCGCGCCTCGGCCGATTCCCGCGCATTCCGGCGTAACAGGAAAAACAACGCGATGGCTTGCAGGCTGCTGAAGATCAGGTCGTTCAACGCAAGTACCCAGAAGCCGTCCGGGTAGCTGGCGAAGCATACCAGTATCAGAAAGAACACCCCGGCCGAGAAGCGCCCGACCACCAGCGCCACCGAGTTGAACAGATAGCGAAACGGATCGATGATCGCCGGGATGTAGAAGCTCGACAGGATGATCAACAGCAGACCGACGTTGCGCAGCCAGACATTCGGGTCGATGTCGCCGACATCGATCAACCCGGAGAGGAAAGCCGGCGCGACGAAGGCCGGGATCGCGAAGGCCAGATTGGCGATGCCGCCGAGCGCCACCAGCAGGCGGAACCAGAACAGTGGCTTGTTCATTCAGGCCTCCCCGGTGCTGGCCGGACAATCCTGAAACACCCGCTCGCGGAAGTATTGGTTCAGCATGCGCTGTTCGGGGTCGTAACGTTCGACCTGTTCACGAAACTCCGCGATACGCCCGTCGAATGCCTGGCAGGCCTGCTCCGGCAGTATCCATTTGGTCTGGTTGAACAGCGGCACGCCGCCGCGTTTCACGCAGTAGTCGTTATAGGCGCGCAGAAACTCGTCCCAGCCATGCGCGCCGGTGGCGACCGGGTCCAGCGTCATCACCTTGCCGCTGTAGGAGTAGGAGAATAGCGAGCCCCGGTCCTCGGCGATGCGATAGCCAACGTTGAGCATATCGCAACGCCAATGGGTCTTGCGGTAGTAGTCCTTGCAGAAGGCGAAGTAGTCGCGCAGGATCGCGGGGTATTCCTCCTCCGGGAAGGCCCAGATCGAGAAGGTGTACTTGCTTCGCCCAGAGGTCTCGGGATAACGGATCATCTGCGCCGTCGGGCTGGTGCGCTCGCCATGCAGCATGCCGCACTGCACCCAGCGGACGATCTTGTTCAGGGTATCCACCAGCCAGTAGCGCAAGCCACGCCAAGGCACGTATTTCGACACGAACCAGCCATACGTCGGCGCGAAGCTCTTCCATACCCAGTTACGCACCTTCCACACCCAGCGGCGGGAGAAGCGGTCGCCGTCCTGGTAGGCGCGGTATTCGACCATGATGCGATCCTCGTGCGGGAAGAAGTAGAACATCATGGATTCGTCGCGAGCGGTCAGCTCCGGCAGGCGCTGGATGAACGCCTCCAGCGTATAGCCTTCGTGGTAGATCTTCATGGGCCGCAGCTTCTGGACCTTGAAGGTCACTTCATAGACGATGCCGAACAGGCCGTAGCTGGAACGCGCGTACTGCAATGCCTTGGGATCGGACTCGTCGAACTCGATCAGCTCGCCGGAGGGCGATACCATCTTGATGCGCATCGCATAGGAACACACCTGACCGACCTCGCCGGGCATGCTCGCGTCCTTGGTGCCGCCGGTGCAGGCCGAACCCATGCTCAGATTGCCGAGCTCGACGTTCACGAACAACTGCTTGCCCTGCCGCTCCAGCGCCAACGCGGCGTCGATGTACAGGGTGCCGGCTTGCGTGGTGATCGTGTCCGCGTCTATCGACAGGATCTTGTTCATCTTGCGCATGTCGACCAGCGTGCCGCCCTCGGCCACGCCGCAGGCGGTGGTGGAATGGTTGGAACCGACCGCGCGCACCGGCGACGGATAGCGTTGCCGGTCGCGCATCACCGCCTGAATCTCCTCGACCGTTTCCGGCTTGACGATGACCTCCGGGTTGGAAAAGATGTCCTTTCCCCAATTGTGGATCTCTGTTGCGGGCATGTTATTCACCTTTTGAGTTATCCGTCCTGCCCGTCGATGGGCCGGGTCCGGTCGATGCTGTGCCAAGGGGCGAACGGGTTGGCGATCTCGTAC
>JALULB010000147.1 GCA_027041035.1 Sedimenticola sp.
TCGGGATCGCGATGCAATTTGATCAGCTTCCAGTGCGTATTCGACAAGCGTTCGGCCTTGCGTATCAGGCCGCTGACCGCCTCGGCGGCACCGATGCGCTCGGTGAGTTGTTCCAGGTTCAGCGGCGTCTCGCCTTTCAGAAAGGCGCGCAACTGTTGATGAGTGACCAGATCCAGATAACGACGCAACGGGCTGGTGGCGCGAGTGTAGACCTCCAGGCCGAGACCGGCGTGCGGCTCGGGTTGCGTCTGCGAGCGGCTCGGCTTGAAATTGCGCCGGAAGGCATACATCGCCGGCAGATTGTTCTCCGGCAGCGCGTCGCTCGCCGGCGGTGGCTGAGTGGCGAACGGCACCGGGATGGCGTTCTCCAGCGCGAAGCGCGCCGCCGCCTCGCCGGCCGCCAGCATCGCATCGGTGACCATGTCGCGCGAGGCGATGCGCGGCAGCGGCTTGACGACGACCTCGCCATCCACCACGCGCACGCTGACCTCGGGCAGATCGATGCGCGCCGCGCCCTGGCGCTTGCGGCGTTCGCAATAACGATCGGTGAGCCGCTTGATCGCGGCGAACTCGTCCTCTTCGAGACGGCCATCGGCCTGCTGATAGCTGATACGGCTGGCGCGCACCCGCGACGCGCTGATCTCGATATCACTCAAACCGCCATCCTCGGCGATCCGAAAGCCGATCGACAGCGCCGGTGAGACCTCCCGCAGGCCGATGCCGAGCTGCTCGGTGATCGCTTCCGGCAGCATATGCACGGTGATCTCGGGCAGGTATTGATTGGCGGCACGCGCGCGCGCCTCGCGGTCCAGCTCACTATCCGGCGTGACCAGCGCGGCGACATCGGCGACATGCACCCACAGACGATCGCCGTCGATACTGATCGCGTCGTCCGGATCGGTATTGCCCTCGTCGTCGATCGCCCAGGCCGTCAAATGGGTCAGGTCGCGACGCTCCTCGTCGGGGAGTTCCGGCACCGCCAGCCCGGGCTCCGACATATCCAGGCCGAAGCGCAAGGGATGCGGATTGAACTCCAGTGGCCAGTAGCCGATGCGAATCAACAAGGCATGCGCCTGCTCCGAGGAAACGCCGAGCCCCAGCGCCTCCATGATCCGGCTGTTGCCGGCGGTGTTCAGCGCGACCCGTTCGACCTCGGCCAGCGCCTTGCGGTCCTCTTCCGCCATCCGGCCGGACTTGAGGCGGGCGATCATGTCGTCCCACGCCTGCTTCGCCGCCTGTTTACGCTCGCGCGCCTCGCGGTCCGCGACTATCCGCTCGGCCGGGCGCGCGACAATGCATTCCGGACTGCCCTCGAAATACAGACCGTCGGCGACGTACTGCCAGGCCGACCAAGCGGTCGCCGGCGTGTATTCGCCGAAGATCAGCTCCGCCAGATCGGCCAGATCCACCTGCTCGCCATCGAGCAACTCCCAGCTTTCCTCGATATCGGCATGGCGCACCTCCAACTCGGACAAGGCCCGGCACGGCCCGGGATGCAGCAGTTGCACATCCTTGTCGCGCACGCGCTTGTTCTTGCCGCCCTCCAGCTCGATCTCGATCTTGTCGGTAACGGCGACCACGCGCGCCGGACGCACCTTGTACAGCGCCAGGCTGCCAACGGAAAACTCAGCCAATGGAAAAAACCTCTGTTGCAGGCTCACGAAATGAGCCACCTGGTCACTATGATAACTGATGCACTGGCTGAAACTGAGGAGAAAAGCATGCCACGAAGCGACATGCCGGAGGTGTTAGAATCGACGCCCATGCAGAACAAATCCCTGATCGCGCGCCTGCTGTATCGTCTGAGTGGACGACTGCGTTGCCGCGTCATCGACGGCAACGACGGCCAACCCTACCTGGAACGCTACCACCTGTTTCGCCTGCCCGGCGGTGGCGGTGTCTACATCCACCGATTTCTCGCCAGCGATCCGGATCGCGGCCTGCACGATCATCCCTGGAAACATGCGCTGGGGATCATTCTCTCCGGCGGCTACCGGGAACTGCGCCTGGACGGCGACCAGGTCGTCACCCACCGTCTGAAGCCCGGACGCCTCAACCTGATTCGCGGCGAGGATTTCCACCGCATCATCCTGCCAACGGAGACAGACGAAGCCTGGACATTGTTCGCCCACACCGCGAAGGTCAAACCATGGGGCTTTCTCAAAGTGGACGCGCACGGCGAACAGCGCTACGTGGATCATGAAATCTCCACCCAGGAGAGCTCGCACGAAAACTGGTGGAAAACCGCGCCGCGCGGCAAGGATGTCGCGCGACGACGTTAAAATAAAGCGTCAAGACCCGTGAGATTATATACCCGCTTTTTGAACAATTCTGGGCGCGGGGCATACCAGTTTTTCAGTGCATGAACAGGCGCGATATGACCAAGCGACTTCTGCGGAATCTGTTGATTGTAGATCCTGACGTAGTGTAGCAAGGTATCACGCAGTGCCTGGCTGCTATTGAAATAAGCCACCTTGATGACCTCGGCGACCCTTCCATTGAAGCGTTCGACCCTGCCGTTGGTCTGGGGCGTGCGGGGCTTGGTCAAGCGGTGCTCGATACCGTGTCGCCGGCAGACGCGGTCGAAGCGGCTGTACATAGATCTGGCAATAACTCGGCATTTCGTTTCGACTTTTTAGCCTGCCTAAAAACAGAGAGGCCGCATATAGCGGCCTCGCATTTTGTGCTCTAAAAAGCTTGTTAGCGGCTGGAGCACATATCCCAATGATGTATAGGCCAAAATATTGTAGGCTAAAATGCAAATTTGTCAAAGGATAGATGATTATGTTGCCCGCGATGCGATATCGACTTGGCCTTGATCTAGGCTCATCCTCCATCGGTTGGTGCATGGTTCGCCTGGATCAAAACAACCAACCTTATGCCATTATCCGTATGGGAGTACGGATTTTTCCCGATGGCCGCAACCCGAAAGACGGAAGTTCGCTGGCTGTCACACGGAGGCTGGCCCGCCAGGCCCGGCGCCGGCGTGACCGCCTGCTGAAACGCAAGAACCAACTATTGACCGCATTGGTCAGGCTGGGGTTCTTCCCCGAGGATGCTGGAGAGCGCAATGCGCTGACACAACTTAACCCTTACGATCTGCGTCGCAAGGGATTGTACGAACCACTGGCAGCCGCCGAATTTGCCCGCGCCCTGTTCCACATCAACCAGCGCCGTGGCTTCAAGAGCAATCGCAAGACCGACGCCAAAGACAAGGAAAGCGGTCTGATAAAGAAGGCCATCAACGAACTACAGGAGCGCCTCAAACAGGAAGACTGCAAAACTGTGGGCGAGTGGTTGGCCCGACGGCAAGAAAAAGGACTCAGTGTACGCGCGCGCCTGCGGGGGCGCACCGCCAAGGACAAGGCCTATGACTTCTACATCGATCGATCTCTGATCGAACAGGAGTTCGATACCCTATGGAAGACACAACAGGACTTCAATCCCGACATTTTCACCGACCAGGCAAGGGATGAATTACGGGACATCCTGCTGTTTCAACGCCCCCTCAAGCCCGTCAAACCTGGGCGTTGCACCTTAGTACCCGAAGACGAACGAGCGCCGCTGGCCCTGCCGAGTACCCAGCGTTTTCGCATATACCAGGAACTGCATAATCTTCGCCTGATCAATCCGGACATGTCCGAGCGCCCGCTGTCGCTGGATGAACGCGATAAACTGGCCAGTTTGCTCGAACAAGGCAATTTAACCTTCGGTAAAATCCGTCGCACACTCAAAC
>JALULB010000148.1:0-295 GCA_027041035.1 Sedimenticola sp.
GTCCCAGTGCCCGGAGAAGCAGCATTTTATACAACAGCGGATGCAAGCAAGTCAAGACTGGCGCCGCCATATCGACACAAAACACGGCGTACAGCCTCCGCCACCCAAACGTCGGCACTATCGAGCCTATCAATCTGTTCGGAGCAACACGGCTCCGGATGAAAACGTACGCGCGGCGGCACCGGAATCTGGGTAACGGAGGCCAAGGCAAAAAGGCCCGTCGCCAAACGGCGGCGGGCCTTTCCGATCGAGCGTTACATCAATGCTTGGTGACGCCACCCGTTTTCTTGCTGGC
>JALULB010000148.1:305-3297 GCA_027041035.1 Sedimenticola sp.
ACCGTGGCCGACGCCTGTGACTCGCGGGTTTCGCTGCTCGTGGTGGCAACGGGCTGTGGCATCGAGGTCAACGCAATCTCCAGCACCTCATCGATCCAGCGTACCGGACGAATGTCCAGGTTCTGCTTGATGTTACGCGGAATGTCGACCAGATCCCGCTCGTTCTCATGCGGGATGATGACGGTACGTATGCCACCACGATGCGCGGCCAGCAGCTTCTCCTTCAAGCCACCGATTGGCAATACCTCGCCGCGCAGCGTGATCTCGCCGGTCATGGCGACATCGGCACGCACCGGGATGCCGGTCAGCGAAGACACCAGCGCGGTACACATGCCGATGCCGGCGCTCGGGCCGTCTTTTGGCGTCGCGCCCTCGGGCACGTGAATGTGGATATCCACCTTTTGATAGAAATCCTCGTCCAGGCCGAGCGAATCCGCGCGACTGCGAACCACGGTCATCGCCGCCTGGATGGATTCTTTCATCACGTCGCCGAGCTGACCGGTCTGGGTCATGCGGCCCTTGCCTGGCGCCAGCGCGGCCTCGATGCGCAGCAATTCGCCACCCACCTCGGTCCATGCCAGCCCGGTCACCTGACCGACCTGATCGGTATCGTCGGCGCGTCCGTAGCGGAAACGCTTTACGCCGAGGTATTTCTCCAGGGACTTGGATGTCACCGTGACCTTGCCCTTGGGTTTCTTCAGCAGGATCTCCTTGACCACCTTGCGGCAGATCTTGGCGATCTCGCGTTCCAGATTACGCACGCCGGCCTCGCGGGTATAGAAGCGCACGATATCGCGCACCGCCGATTCGCGAATCGCAAGTTCTTCATCCTTCAGGCCGTTGTTCTTGATCTGCTTTGGAATCAGATAGCGCTCGGCAATATTGATCTTTTCATCCTCGGTGTATCCCGAGAGATGAATGACCTCCATCCTGTCGAGCAGCGGCCCGGGGATGTTCATCGTGTTGGCGGTCGCGACGAACATCACCTCGGACAGATCGAGCTCTACTTCGAGATAGTGATCGACGAAGGTGTTGTTCTGTTCCGGGTCCAGCACTTCGAGCAGCGCCGACGCCGGATCACCACGAAAATCCATCGCCATCTTGTCGATCTCGTCGAGCAGGAACAGCGGATTCTTGGTTCCGACACGGCTCAGGTTCTGCACGATCTTGCCGGGCAAGGCGCCGATATAAGTGCGTCGGTGACCGCGAATCTCGGCCTCGTCGCGCACCCCGCCAAGCGACATCCGCGCGAACTTGCGATTCGTGGCCCGCGCGATCGACTGGCCCAGCGAAGTCTTGCCCACGCCGGGTGGTCCGACGAGGCACAGGATCGGTCCTTTCAGCTTGCGCACGCGCTGCTGCACGGCGAGATACTCGAGGATGCGTTCCTTGACCTTCTCCAGTCCATAGTGATCCTCGTCGAGCACGTGCTGCGCTTTCTCCAGATCCAGATGAATCTTGCTGCGCTTCTTCCATGGCACCGCGACCAGGGCGTCGATATAGTTGCGCACCACGGTCGCTTCCGCCGACATCGGCGACATCATCTTCAGCTTGTTCAGCTCGGACAGCGCCTTCGTCTTGGCTTCCTTGGGCATGCCGGCTTTCTCGATGCGCTGTTCGAGCTCCTCGATCTCGTTCGGCGCGTCGTCCATCTCGCCGAGCTCCTTCTGGATCGCCTTCATCTGCTCGTTCAGGTAGTACTCGCGCTGGTTCTTCTCCATCTGGCGCTTGACCCGACCGCGAATACGTTTCTCCATCTGCAGGATATCGTTCTCGCCTTCCATCAGGGCCATCAGGTGTTCGACGCGCTCGCGGATGTTCGGCATCTCAAGCACGTGCTGTTTCTCTTCCAGCTTCAGCGCCATGTGCGCCGCCATGGTATCGGCGAGACGGCTGGGATCATCGATGCTGGACAACGATGTCAGCACCTCGGGCGGGACTTTCTTGTTCAGCTTGACGTATTGGTCGAACAACGACATCGCGGAGCGCATCAGCACCTCCATCTCGCGCTCGTTCAGCTCCAGTTCGTCGTCGATGGTGCGAATCTCCGCGGCGTAATAGCCTTCGGTCGGCGCAAGTTTCGCGACTTCGGCGCGCTCCGCGCCTTCGACCAGCACCTTGATGGTGCCATCGGGCAGCTTGAGCAATTGAAGTATGTTGGCCAGCGTGCCGATCTGGTAGAGATCCTCGATGGCGGGATCATCGACATCCGCGGTTTTCTGCGCCAGCAACAGGATCTGCTTGTCCTCCTGCATGGCCGTATCCAGTGCTTTGATCGACTTTTCCCGACCGACGAACAGCGGAATGACCATATGCGGATAGACGACAACGTCGCGCAATGGCAAAACGGGAACGGTGGTATTCTGTTGGGTAATCTGTGTCGAGGTCTTGGTATCTTGACCCATGGCGTATCCTTTGATTCATTTGTAGTGGCAAGGACTCGGTGTCTTGCTCATTGTAGATTGTCCAGACGCCATCGGGCAAAAAGTGGAAAAAGGGGATGGCGGCGACGCTATGCGCCAAAATCGCGAACGGCGATTCGTCTGGAATAATCGGGTCTGCCTCCGTTACGGGAGGGTATTCGAAAAGGGATATGGGGACGGCAAACGGGTTTTCAAGTCCCCGCCGGGATGGAAGGCAGGATGACAACCCCGAAGCACATCTCCGGGATTGCCACGGCAGACGGGTTCAGTCCAGGGAAGCCGCCTGCTTGCCCTGACCCTCTAGCAGGATGTAGGGCTCGGACTCGCCCGCGATGACGGCCCCGTCGAGCACGACCTTGCTGACATTCTCCATCGAGGGCAGATCGTACATGGTGTCGAGCAGGGTCTGTTCCAGGATGGTGCGCAGTCCACGCGCGCCGGTCTTGCGCTCCATCGCCTTCAGCGCGATCGCGCGCAACGCGTCCTCGCGGATCTCCAGCTCGGCGCCTTCCATCTCGAACAGATGATTGTATTGCTTGACCAAGGCATTCTTTGGCTGGGTCAGAATC
>JALULB010000148.1:3307-3732 GCA_027041035.1 Sedimenticola sp.
AATGCATCCTCGTCCAGCTCTTCGAGTGTCGCAACCACCGGCAAGCGGCCGACGAATTCCGGAATCAGGCCATAGCGGATCAGATCCTCTGGCTCGACTTCCCTCAGGGTCTCGCCCAGATTGCGGCTGTCGTCATCCTTGCTGCGCACCTGGGCGGAAAAGCCGATGCCGCTCTTTTCCGAGCGATCCCGGATGACCTTGTCCAGACCGGCGAAAGCGCCGCCGACGATAAACAGGATATTCGAGGTATCGACCTGCAGAAATTCCTGCTGGGGATGCTTGCGCCCACCCTGCGGGGGAACCGAGGCGATGGTGCCTTCGATCAGCTTCAGCAGCGCCTGCTGCACACCCTCGCCCGACACATCACGCGTGATCGACGGGTTGTCCGACTTACGCGAGATCTTGTCGATCTCGTCGATATAGAC
>JALULB010000149.1:0-3120 GCA_027041035.1 Sedimenticola sp.
GGCGTCAGGCGATGCGCCTGCGCTCGTTTGATGGCGGAATTGCCATCGATTCACGATATTTGGCAACGGTCCGCCGGGCAACCTTGATACCCTGTTCTGACAGCATAGTGGCGATTTTGTTGTCACTCAATGGTTTGCCCGGTTTTTCCGCGGCGATCAGCTTCTTGATCAGCGCGCGGATGGCGGTCGCGGAGCATTCCCCGCCGGCATCGGTGTCGACATGGCTGGAGAAGAAGTACTTGAATTCAAAGGTGCCGCGCGGCGTCAGCATGTACTTCTGCATGGTGCTGCGCGAGATCGTCGACTCGTGCATCTCCAGGCGCGTGGCGATATCGCGCAGCACCAGCGGTTTCATCGCCTCCTCCCCGTATTCGAAGAAGTTGCGTTGCAGTTCGACGATGGTGCGGGCAACGTTCAGCAGGGTGTCGTGCCGGCTTTGCAGGCTCTTCAGAAACCAGCGAGCCTCCTGCAGGTGGTTCTTCAGGTAGTTGTTGTCCTTGCTGTCGTCGCTGCGTTTCACCAGCGCCGCATAGTCGTTGTTGACGCGCACCTTGGGCAGCGCCTCGGGGTTCAGCTCGGCGGTCCACTCGCCGTCCTGCTTGCGCACGATGACATCGGGTACGATGTATTCGGGCTGCGCGTCGGTGATCAGCGAGCCGGGGCGGGGGTTGAGTGTCTGGATCAGGGCGATGGCCTGCTTCAGGTCGCCGTCGTCGACCTTCAGCTTGCGTCGCAGCAGCACGATGTCGCGTTTCACCAGTTGCTCGAAGCCTTCGCTGACGATGCGTATCGCCAGTTCGCGCCACGGGGTGTATTCGGCGAGCTGCCGCAACTGAATCAGCAGGCAGTCCCGGGGGCCTTGCGCGGCGACGCCGGGCGGGTCGAAATGCTGGATGCGGTGCAGCACCGTGGCGAATTCCTCCTCGCTGACGCGTTCCTCCTCGCCGTCGATATCGGCGTTCAGCGAGTCGAGCATCTCCTCGCTGGTCTGGCGCAGATAGCCGCTTTCATCGACCGCGTCGATGATGGTCGTCGCTATCGCCTGGTCCTGTTCGCTGAAGGGGGTCAGGTTGAGCTGCCACATCAGGTGGTCGTGCAGGGTTTGCGCGGCGCTGCTCTGGGCAAAGATATCGTAGTCGCTGTCGCTTGCGGTGTTGCCGCCGGAGGGTAATGAAACGGTCGGCGTGGATGCCTCGAAGGTGTCTTCCCAGTTGGAGTCGGTGGGGAGTTCATCCGGCAGCTTCTCGTCGCCGACGTTGAGTTCGGTTTCGCTGTTGTTCTTGATGGTCTCGCTGTCCAGGGATTCGAGCGACACGGTCTCGACCTCCGGGGTCTTGTTCTCCTCCTCCGACTCGAGCATCGGGTTGGAATCGAGCGCATCCTGCACCTCCTGTTGAAGATCCACGGCGGACAACTGAAGCAGGCGGATGGCCTGTTGCAGCTGCGGCGTCATGGTGAGCTGCTGTCCCAGTTTTAGCTGCAGAGATAACTTCATGCCCTTGTTCTTTCCCCAGGTCGTAAAAAATTGTCTAACTACTCATCTCGCCCCTGAAATACGCCAACTCTGCGTTCAAAAATGGTCATTTACACTTGTAAAATCACATTTTTTGCCTTGATCTGACGCATTTCAGGGGCAATCTGAGCAGTTACACGGCCTTGTGCAATGCACTACTCGATGAGTAGTTACAAATTTGGTACGTTATTTGTATGTTTTAATGCGTTCTTCCAATTCTAGCCTGATTTCGCTGTCTCGCCAGCAGTTTCTTTTAGCGGTCGTTTGACGCGGGTCAAGGCATCTGAATCCGCGCCTGGACGACACCGCCTACATGCGGAAATTCTCTCCCAGATAGACCTTTCTGACCTCTTCGTTCGTGAGTATCTCCTCGGGGGTGCCGTCGGCGATGACGCTGCCTTCATTGATGATGTAGGCGCGATGGCAGATACCCAGAGTCTCGCGCACATTGTGATCGGTAATCAGGATACCGATGCCTTTTTCCGATAGATCCTTGACGATCTGCTGGATATCCATCACCGAGATCGGGTCGACGCCGGCAAAGGGTTCGTCGAGCAGGATGAACTCCGGCTCCAGCGCCAATGCGCGGGCAATCTCCAGGCGACGGCGTTCACCGCCGGACAGGCTCATCGCCACGTGGCCGCGCAGGTGGGCGATATTGAAACGCTCTAGCAGCTCGTCGCACAGCAGGATGCGTTGATCGCGTTTCAGCCGGCGGCCGACCTCCAGCACCGCGAGGATATTGTCCTCGACACTCAGTTTGCGGAACACCGACGGCTCCTGGGCCAGATAGCCCATGCCCAGCCGGGCGCGGCCGTGCATGGCCAGATCGGTGACATCGCGGTCATCGATGTGGATACTGCCGTGATCGGACGGAATCAGGCCGACGATCATGTAGAAACTCGTCGTCTTGCCGGCGCCGTTCGGCCCGAGCAGACCGACCACCTCGCTGGCCTCGATACGCAACGAGATGGATTTCACCACCTCCCGGTTGCGGAAGCGCTTGGTCAGTTGTTCGGCGCGCAGCGAGGTCATCGGCGGTTGTTCGGATCGATCGTGATCTTGACCCGGCTCTTGCCCTTGGCGGATTTCCCCGCCTTCACCAGCCCTTTCACCCGGTCGTAGACGATTCTGTCGTTACTGAAGCTGTCCTTGCCCTGTTTCAGCACCGCGTCACCGCTGAGAATCAGCAGTTCACTGCCGCTGTTGTACTCGGCGCGCAGCGCATGCCCCTTGACCTCGGGCTTGCCCGGGTCGGGCCGCTGGCGGAAATATACCGGCTTGCCGGTCGCGACGAGTCGCGTGCCCTTGTCCTTGCCCTTGCGCTGTTCCACCACCAGTTTATGCGCGCGAATGTGCATCGAACCCTGAGTGATATCGACATGCCCGGTGTACACGCTGATACCGGTTTTCTCGTTGATGTCCGCGCTGTCCGCTTCCAGTTGTATCGGCTGGCCGCGGTCACTCTGTAATGCCAGTCCGGCGAGCGGCCAGCACAGGCCGGACAACAGCAGGAGCAAGGCGGTGCGCATGGGAAGCATTTTCATAACGATTCGACTTTGAAGCGCCCCTTCCCCCCGAAACGGAGTTTGACACACGCCTGGTCC
>JALULB010000149.1:3130-3721 GCA_027041035.1 Sedimenticola sp.
TCGGTGGTCAGGTGGTCGTCCGCCAGTTCGAGGGTGACGTTGCGGGTTTCGAGGAGGAAATCCGGCTGGCTCGCGGAGGCATCGCGGCGCAGGCTGACCTTGCCGGTCAGAAAGAGTATCTGGCCATCGCCGGACAGCCAGCCCTGCTCGGCGCGCGCCCGCCAGGGTTTGGCGCGTGGCTCGAAGAGTAAAAAGTTGGGCGCGATCAGCTCAGTGCCCCGGTCTTTTCCGAAGTGGCGCAGCCGCTTGCCCTCCAGGCGTCGTTGCAGACTGCCGTCGCGGTTCAGCGTGACCAAGCTGAAATCATCGGCTTCATAGTCGGGCAGGCGGACGTCGCCGCCGGTGCGGTTGCCGCTCTTCTGGCTGTTGATCGACAGCCAGTAGCTCGCGGCGGCGAACAGCCCGAGCACAAGGATGTAGAACAGCGGATGTTCGGCGATGCGGTTCACTTCAGATAGCTTTCCAGCATCGCGTCGAGCTGCCCCCGTGCGCGGATGAGCAGCTCGCAGGCATCGCGACCGGCGCCCTTGCCGCCCGCCGACGGCGTCTGCCAGTGGGCATGTTGCTTGACGAACGGATGGGCGTCCTGAA
>JALULB010000150.1 GCA_027041035.1 Sedimenticola sp.
CTAGAGCTCCACGATCAGGTCCATGGAATCGACCGCGTTATATGCCTTCAGGTTACGCTGATAGGCGCTGTAGCGCATCGCGTTGGCCAGTTCCAGCGCGTCTTTCGCGCGTGAGCTGGCCTGCTCCGGGGTGATCAGGTTGTTCTTCCAGTCCGAGATCGCCCATTGTGCCTGCTTCAGCAACTCGTCATCGACGTTGTCCTTGCGCAGCAATTCCTTCAGCAGGGACTCGCTGTCCTGCTGGTCGAAGATCGAGAAACCGGCCTTGTAGCCGAGATGCTTGTGCTCGCGGCGCAGGATGTTCAGGCCGAGGTTGTGGAAGGTGGAGACCGTCAATCCGCTGCCCTCGCTGCCTCCAAGCAGTTCGCCGACCCGCGATTTCATCTCGCGCGCGGCCTTGTTGGTGAAGGTCACGGCGGTGATGTGGCGCGCGCTGATGTCGCATTGTTTGATCAGCCAGGCGATCTTGTGGGTGATCACGCGGGTCTTGCCCGAGCCGGCGCCGGCGAGCACCAGTAGCGGTCCGCCGAGGTATTCGACGGCGGCCTGCTGGCGTGGATTGAGCTTATTCGTCATTGGGATACAGCTGTTTCTTAAAGCGGAATAACGCGGAGATGTCCTCGTCGCCAAAGCCTTGTTCGATCAGTCGCGCGTAATGCACGCGGGTCATGCCGGCGAGATGCAGATGCGCGCCATGACGTTCGGCCATGCGCTCGCAGATCGCCAGATCCTTGTCGTGCAGGCGCACGCGGAAGCCAGGCGGGTAGTCGCCCTGGATCATACGCTGGCCGCGATGCCGCAGGAACCAGTTGCCCGCCGCGCCCTGGCTGACGATATCGATGACCTTGTCGGTATCCAGCCCCTCGGCCGTGGCGAAGGCCAATGCCTCGGTGACCGCCTGGTTGATGCCGGCGGCCATGATCTGGTTCACCGCCTTGGTCGCCTGGCCGTTGCCGGAGGCGCCCATGTGGACGATGTGCGCGGCGACGGATTCCAGCAGTGGCCGTGCCCGCGCGAAGGCATCCGGATCGCCGCCGATCATCATCGCCAGCGTGGCGTTGGCCGCGCCCTCGCTGCCGCCGGATACCGGGGCGTCCAGATAGGCGATACCCCGTCGCGCCAGGTCGACCGCCAGGCGGCGCGCGGTATCGGCGTCTATCGTCGAGGTATCGACGAGGATATGCCCGGCGCGCAACGCCGGGCGCAGCCGCTCGACGACCTCGGTCACATCCGGGTCGGCGGACAGGCTGAGCAGGATGACATCGCTCTGCGTGGCCACCTCCGCAGGGCTGTCGACCAGCGGCAGGCCCTCGGCGGCAAGTGGCGCGGCGCGTTCGGGGCCGCGGTTCCAGGCGGCGGCGAGCGCGCCGGCGGCATGCAGATTGCGCGCCATGCCGGCGCCCATCGCGCCGAGGCCAATGATTCCTGCTTTGGTGTGGGTCATTGAATATGAGACTATTAGCGGCTTGTCGGGCCGGCAATTCTAACCCGGAAGATGCATGAATTGCGCATGCCCTTGCTTGATCTGTTGATTCCAGAAGGCTTTTTCTTCGCTTGCCCGTGACCGTGGATACCGGGAGTTTTTGGGAAATGTCACGCGGAATCAACGTACTGTGCGATCTTCGCGCGAATTCATGAACCTTACGGGTTTCAAGCTTCGGGAAAAGGTAGTGGAAAGAAAACAGAAATTCGTCAAGTCGGGCAAGCCGCCGGATGGACGCATGAACCGAGAGGCGTGGAAGATCTTCCAGATCATCTCGGAATTCGTCGACGGCTTCGAGCGTCTGGCCAATATCCAGCCGTCCGTGAGTATCTTCGGCTCGGCGCGCACGCCGGAGGATCATCCCTATTACCAGAAAACCGAGACCATTGCCCATCTGCTGTCGGAGTCGGGCTTCGCCGTGGTCAGCGGCGGTGGGCCGGGTATCATGGAGGCGGCGAACAAGGGAGCCTATGCCGGCAAGGGGCCGAGCGTCGGCCTGAATATCCGTCTGCCACACGAGCAGAGCGGCAATCCCTATCAGGATATCTCGCTGGAGTTCGAGCATTTCTTCTCGCGCAAGGTGATGTTCGTCAAGTATGCCTCGGCCTACGTGGTGATGCCGGGCGGCTTCGGCACCCTGGACGAGCTCGCCGAGATCATGACCCTGGTGCAGACCGGCAAGAGCCGCAAGATTCCGATCATTCTGGTCGAGTCGGCATTCTGGCAAGGGCTGATCGACTGGCTGCGCGGCACGCTGATCGCCGCGGGCACCATCTCGCCGGGGGATATGGACCTGATCCAGGTGGTGGACGATCCCGAAGCGGTCGTCGACCGGATTTTTGCTTACTACGAGGAACGCGGTTTCGAGCCTTCCAGCGCGGAAGAAGAGATTCTGTTGTCCCTTTGAGGAAAGAGCCATGCGTATATTGTTTTCCCTGATCGCGATGCTGTTGCCGCTGGGCGCGATGGCCGTCGATGCCCAGACCGGCCCGGCGCCAACGAGCCAGTCCAAGGGCCTGCCGACCCCGGATCTCCCGGCGCAGATTCAGAGCGGTCGTTCACTGGAATCCACCATCATCATCCGTGAAACGGACAAGGGCAAGGTAAAGGAATACCGCATCAACGGACGTGCTTACATGGTGAAGATCACTCCCCAGGTCGGCCCGCCCTACTATCTGATCGATCGCGACGGCGATGGCACCTTCGAGACCCAGACCAACGATCCACGCGATCAACCGGTGCCGATGTGGATTCTGTTCAGTTGGTAGCGCGATGGGACGTCTGATCGACTGGATCGACGCGCTGAACGAAGCCATCGGGCGCGTCGTCGCCTGGCTGTCGCTGCTGATGGTGCTGATCACCGTCGCGGTGGTGATCCTGCGTTATGCCTTCGATCTGGGCTGGATCTCGATGCAGGAGTCGGTGACCTATCTGCATGCGACGCTGTTCATGCTCGGCGCCGCCTATACGCTGAAGGAGGGTGGCCATGTGCGCGTGGATATCTTCTATGCCAAGATGGATGCCCGCGCCCGCGCCCGGGTGGATTTTTTCGGCACCCTGTTTCTGTTGATGCCGGTCTGTCTGTTCATCCTGTGGATCAGCGCGGAGTACGTCGCCGACTCCTGGTCGGTCATGGAGGGCTCGCGCGAGGCCGGTGGCATCCCCGGGGTGTTTCTGTTGAAGACCCTGATCCCGCTGTTCTGCGTGCTGATGCTGCTTCAGGGCATGTCGATGATGGCGCATGCCTGGCGGGTGTTGCGTGGCGAGGAGACCGCCGATGAGCGCTGAACTCTGGCCGCTGGCGATGTTTCTCGGCGTCTGCCTGGTATTGATGATGGGCTACCCGGTGGCGTTCTCGCTGGGTGGCACCGCGTTGTTGTTTGCCTTCGTCGGCGAGTACATGGATGTCTTCGATTCGGCTTTTCTCGAAGCCATCCCGAATCGGCTCTATGGCATCATGACCAACGAAACGCTGATCGCCGTACCGCTGTTCGTCTTCATGGGTGTGATGCTGGAACGCTCGCGCGTCGCCGAGAATCTGCTGGATACCATGGCCAGCCTGTTCGGCCGGTTGCGTGGCGGCCTGGGGATCTCGGTGACCCTGGTCGGCATGCTGCTGGCGGCGAGCACCGGCATCGTCGGCGCCACCGTGGTGACCATGGGGCTGCTGTCCCTGCCGACGATGCTGAAGCGCGGTTACGATCCGGCGCTGTCCACCGGCATCATCTGTGCATC
>JALULB010000151.1:0-1928 GCA_027041035.1 Sedimenticola sp.
AAGCTGTTGACCGAGGTACTGCGCTGATGGGCTGTTGCAGCGAGAACCGGGCGCAAAAGCCGCTCGCCAGCGACGCGGGCTGGACGCTGGCGATCGCCGGCAACCCGAACTGCGGCAAGTCGGCGCCGTTCAATATCCTGACCGGCATCCGTCAGCGCACCGGCAACTGGCCGGGGGTGACGGTCGATCGCAAGGAGGGCGTGTTCAAGCTGGACGGGCATGAGGTCAAGGTCATCGATCTGCCGGGCATCTATTCGCTGGATGCCAGCTCGCCGGACGAGGAGGTGACGCGCGACTACCTGTTGTCGCACGATGCCGACCTGATCGTCAACGTGCTCGACGCGGCGAATCTGGAGCGCAATCTCTATCTGAGCGTGCAGCTGCTGGAGATGGGCGTGCCGGTGGTGGTCGCGTTGAACATGATGGATGTCGCGCGCAAGCGTGGCATCGATATCGATATCGACAAACTGTCGGCGGAGCTGGGCTGCCCGGTGGTGCCGATCGTCGCGGTCAGTGGCGAGGGCCTGGACGCGCTGAAGCGCCATGTGCGCCAGGTCATCGAGGGCGCGGAGCCGGGTGGTTTCCGTCTCGCGCATGACGAGGTCATCGAGCAGGCGGTGCAGCAACTCGTGCCGAGGCTGACCGATCAACCGGAAAGCAACCGCCACTGGCTGGCGCTGAAGCTGCTGGAAGGCGACGATTTCGCGTTGTCGCGGATCGACGACACACTGGCCGCCGAGGTCGACGAACTGCGTACCGAGGTTGAGTCACGGGTCGGCGAGGACATCGATATCGAGATGGCCGACAGCCGTTTCGGTCACGCGCACGCGCTGGCTCGGAGCGTGATCCGCGAGCGCGGTCGCATCGGCCGCACCCTGACCGACCGGGTCGACCAGATAGTATTGCATCCGTGGCTGGGGGTACCGATCTTTCTGTTGATCATGTATCTGATGTTCATGTTCACGATCAACATCGGCGGCGCCTTCGTCGATTTCTTCGATGGCGCCAGCCAGGCATTGTTCGTCGATGGCCTGGGCGGGTGGCTGAGCGCTATCGGCTCGCCGGACTGGTTGAACGCGCTGTTGGCGAAGGGTGTCGGGGGCGGCGTGCAGGTGGTGTCGACCTTCATTCCGATCATCAGCGCGCTGTATCTTTTCCTGTCGGTGCTGGAGGATTCCGGTTACATGGCGCGCGCCGCCTTCGTGATGGATCGCTTCATGCGCGCGATCGGCCTGCCGGGCAAGGCCTTCGTGCCGCTGATCGTCGGCTTCGGCTGCAACGTGCCGGCGGTGATGGCGACGCGCACCCTGGAGAACGTGCGCGAACGCAAGCTGACGATCCTGATGAACCCGTTCATGTCCTGCGGCGCGCGTCTGCCGGTGTATGTGTTGTTTGCCGCCGCGTTCTTCCCGGTGAATGGCCAGAACCTGGTGTTCGCGATGTATCTGATCGGTATCGTCGTCGCGATCCTCACCGGCATGGTGATGAAGAAGACCCTGCTGTCCGGCGAGAGCAGCGGCTTCATGATGGAATTGCCGCCATACCATATGCCGGCCGCGCGCAACGTGCTGCTGCGTAGCTGGGATCGGGTGAAGGTGTTCATCAAGGACGCCGGCAAGATCATCATCGTCATGGTGATCGCGCTGAACCTGCTGAACTCGGTTGGCACCGATGGCTCCTTCGGTAACGAGGACAGCGACAAGTCGGTGCTCAGCGCGGCATCCAAGCAGCTCGTGCCGGTATTCGCGCCGATGGGCATCAGCGACGACAACTGGCCGGCGGTGGTTGGCGTGGTCAGCGGCGTGCTGGCGAAGGAGGTCGTGGTCGGCACCCTGGACAACCTGTATTCCAGCCTGGCGGCGGATGGCCAGGGCGGCGAGGAAGCGCCATTCTCTCTCGGCGCGGCGCTGAGCGCGGCGCCGAGAGAG
>JALULB010000151.1:1938-3715 GCA_027041035.1 Sedimenticola sp.
GGCACAGGGCGTCAGGAGCGGCTTGTTCGGCGCGATGGCGAGCCGTTTCGACGGCCAGATCGGCGCGTTCGCCTATCTGCTATTCGTGCTGCTGTACTTCCCCTGTGTCGCGACCGTCGGCGCGATCAAGCGCGAGGCCGGTGGCCCGTGGGCGGCCTTCGTCGCCTTCTGGACGACGAGTATCGCCTATGTCACCGCGACCAGCTTCTACCAGATCGCCACCTGGTCGCGCCATCCGGGCTTCTCGCTGGGCTGGATGATCGCCGTCGGGCTGTTTCTCGCCGCGCTGATCTTCGGCCTGCGGCGCTGGAGTCGGCGCGGCGAAAAGCCGGTGATGCAGCCGGCGGAGGCGCGTGTATGATCCTGTCGGAGGTCCGCGACTACCTGAAGGAACGCGGTCAGGCAACCCTGCTGGATATCGCCCTGCATTTCGATATCGACCCGGAGACCGCGCGCGGCATGCTCGATGTCTGGGTCAGAAAAGGCCGCATCCACCAGGAACGGGCGACAGCCTCCTGCGGCAGCAGTTGCAGCCAGTGCGACAGCGCCGCGACCGAGATCTACGTCTGGGGCGAGGCGCCGGCGATCCGCGTCCAGGTGCCCGGCTGCGGGCATTGACTGGCCGGCGCGGACCTCCCCAGTCCGGGAGATAAAACCATAACCCTCGCCAGTCCAACGTCTATTCCGGCGCGCGGGCCGACCTCCCTGGAGCCACGCCGCATCGCCCCGTCGCCTGATCGAAAAAGCCATCCGCCGGTCCGCCAGAGTTGAAACCTCCCTCGACAACGAATAAACTTCCCTTGTTTTCGGTGCGGGCCAGAAGTTTCCCCAGCCTCCTATGGCCGGCCGAAAACACCCCAACAACATCGAATAACAAGCGGGCCGGCCGCGCCCGGAGAACACCCGACAATGCTGAGAACCGGCGGCAAGCAGGCCAACCGCATCATCCGCGTGGACACCCCGCTGGGAGCGGACGTCCTGCTGCTGAACCACTTCAGCGGCCACGAACAACTCAGCCAGTTGTTCGAATTCCACCTCGACCTGCTGGCCGACACCCCCGACATCGCCATCGACGACCTGCTCGGCCAGAATGTCACCGTCAGCTACAAGCTGCCGATCGGCGGCACGCGCTACTTCAACGGCTTCGTCAGCGAATTCGGCTACGTCGGCTCGCAAGGCGAATACGCCCACTACCAGGCCACCCTGCGCCCCTGGTACTGGCTGATGACACGCACCTCGGACAGCCGCATCTTCCAGTTCATGAAGGCACCCGACATCATCCAGGCGGTGTTCGCGGACAACGGCTTCTCGGACTTCGAGGTCCGCCTGTTCGGCGATTACCGGGAGTGGGAATACTGCGTCCAGTACCGCGAGACCGACTACAACTTCCTCGCCCGCCTGATGGAACAGGAAGGCATCTACTACTACTTCAAGCACGAAGCCGGCAAACACACCCTCGTGCTCGCCGATTCCATCAGCTCGCACGATCCCTATCCCGGTTACGCCAGCGCCGTCTTCCACGCCTCCACCCAATCCGTGCTCAAGGAACACATCCGCGCCTGGCGCGTCGGCAAGCGCATCCAGCCCGGCAAGGTCGTCCTCAACGACTTCAACTTCAAGACACCGCGGGCGGATCTGAAGGCGAACCGCCCGATGCCGCGCCCGCACGCCCACGCCAAGCACGAGATCTACGACTACCCCGGCGAATACAACAACAAGGGCGAAGGCGAGAGCTACGCCCGCATCCGTCTCGAAGAACTCCAGGCCAGCCACACCC
>JALULB010000152.1 GCA_027041035.1 Sedimenticola sp.
CAAACACCTCGGGGATCTGAGCGCCGACCCTTCCTCCGCCCACGCGGCCGCGTTGAAGGATTTCAAGCAAGCGCTGAAGCTGGATGAGCGGCGCATCGACGTGCTCGGCGAAATCATCCTGATCCATCGCGGCCAAAACGATCTGGCGGCGGCAATCCAGACCGCCAGGGACGCACTGCCACGCGTCGCCGAGAAAAAGCTCAAGGCCAAGGTAAGCGCCATGCTGGGTAACCTGCTGCTGGAAGCGGGCCGGCCGGAAGAAGCCGCCACCGTCCTGCGCCAAGCACTGCGCGACAACGACAACTTGTTCGATGCCCACTATGGCCTGAGCCGCGCGCTGATGGCCGCTGGCAATGCCGACGCCGCTTACCGGCACATGCTGGCCACGGTGGAACGCCATCCGGACTTCGCCGATGGCCATGCGCTGCTCGGGCATATCGCGGAACAGCGTGGAGACAGCGCCGCGGCGATACGTCACTACGAGAACCTGCTGAAGATTCCGATGGACGGCAGTCGGGTAATCGGCATGCACCCCTCGGTCAATCTGTACCGCAACCAGCTTTTTCAGGATGCGGCGGCGCGGCTCGGCTGGTATTACCTGGAAAAGCGCAACCCCCAACGCGCGCTGCGCGCGCTGGCTGTCGCGCGCCGGCTGGGTCCACTGCCGGAGTTCGCGCTACGCGCCGAGCAGAAAGCACGACAAGCACTCGGCACGCCACAAGCCGCCTCCACGCCGCCTTGATCAAGCCTTGTTCGCGTCCCGTTTCCTCGCCCTGACCACCTCCGGCCAGTCACAGTACGGATGCTGGATCAGGCAGGAATTCAGGTATCGCGGGTCGTCCGAAACCTCCTTGTCGACCCACGGCGGCAACGCGAAATCCTCTTCTTCGTGCCCCAGCTCGACCTCGGCAACGATCAGGCCGGCGTTGTCGCCACGGAACTCATCGACCTCCCAGACATGCTCGCCATGCCTGACCAGATGGCGGGTCTTGTCGATCAGCGGTTTCAGCGCCAGGGTTTCGAGGATCTCCTCGGCATCCTCGCGCGGGATGTCGTATTCGTATTCCTGCCGCGAGATACCCAGCGTATAGCTCTTGATATTCAGGTGCGCGCGACCTTCGTGATCGATACGCACACGGATGGAGACGTTCTTCTGATTGGTCAGATAGCCCTGTTTCAGGTGGTAATGGGCGTACACCTCGTCACGCCAGCCGTCGTCGCGAAGCAGAAACTTGCGTTCTATCTCCTGGGCCATTTCAGTGCTCCTTACGCTCGAACAGGGCAATGGATTCGACATGCCCCGTGTGTGGAAACATGTCCATCACGCCAGCGGCGGCCAGCCGATAGCCGTGCTTCGCCACCAGCTCGCCGGCATCGCGCGCCAGGGTACCCGGGTAACAGGACACATACAGAATGTGGCGCGGCGCGAGACGACCGAGCCACGCCAGGATCTCCCGCGCGCCGCTGCGCGGCGGATCGAGTAATACCTTGTCGAAGGACTCGTTCAACCAGGGTTCGGCCTGCAATGGCTCATAGAGATTGGCGACGTGGAAGCGCGCGTTGTCGATATCGTTGCGGCTGGCGTTGTCCCGCGCGCGTTGCACCAGACCGGCATCGCCCTCGACACCGACGACCTCCCGCGCCTGGCGCGCCAGCGGCAGGGTGAAATTCCCCAGACCGCAGAACAGATCCAGCACCCGATCGTCCGGCTGCAATGCCAGCAGATCGAGCGCCAACGCGATCATCCGGCGATTCATCGCGATGTTCACCTGGGTGAAATCGGTCGGCAGGAAATCCAGGCGCAGATCCCAGGCCGGCAGATCGTAGTAGAGGCGCGCGGCCTCGTCCAGCGGCACGATGCTGTCCGGCCCGCCGGGTTGCAGATAGATATGCTGGCCGCTGGCGGCGGCGAATGCGCGCAGCCTGGCCAGATCCGCCTCGGATGGCTCATCGAGCACGCGGAAGATCAGCACACTGTCGGCATCGCCGGCCGCAACCTCGATCTGCGCCACCCGGTCGCGGATCGACAACCCGCCGATCAGCTCGGCGAGTGGTTCGATCAAGCCGCCGATACGTTCGTCCAGCACCTCGCAGCGGCGCAGATCGGCGACGAAGCTGCCGCCGCGCTCGCGAAAGCCGACCAGCACCCGGCCCTTCTTCGCCACATACTTCGCGCCCAGCCGCGCCTTGGTCCGGTAACCCCAGGTCGTTGCGTTGCTCAGCGGCGCCAGCACGCGCTCCGGCTCGACCTTGCCGATATGCATCAGGGTATCGAGCAAGGCCTGCTGCTTCGCCATCAACTGTGCGGTCGATGCCATGTGTTGCAGGCCGCAACCACCGCACACACCGAAATGCCCGCACTTCGGTTCGACCCGATCCGGGCTCGCCTCGATAACCTCGGTGACGATGCCTTCGTCATGGCGCTTCTGGCGACGGGTATAGCGGAAGCGCACCTGTTCGCCCGGCAGGCCGCCGTGCAGAAAGAGTGTCTTGCCGTCGACATGCGCAACGCCGCGACCTTCGGCGCTGAGGGATTCTATGCTTGCGTCGAAGTCGCCTTCGGGCAGTCTCTTACGGCGGCGTCTGGCCATGATGATCGGTATCCAGCGAATCGGGGGGGGAAGTCGTATTTTACACGCAACGGGGGCGGAATGAATGCCGACCCACCGGCCACCGAACAGTGGCCTGGACTTCATTCGGACGATCGCGCGGCGCGATCCAGCTCGCGCAGGCGTGCGAGTTTCTCGGCGATCTTGATCTCCAGGCCCCGCGCCACCGGTGTATAGAAACACGGTTCGCCGAGTTCGTCGGGAAAGTAGGTCTCGCCGGCGGCATAGGCCTCCGGCTCGTCATGCGCATAACGGTAGGCATGACCGTAACCCAACGCCTTCATCAGCTTGGTCGGCGCGTTGCGCAGATGCACCGGCACCTCCAGCGAACCCGACTCGCGCGCGCACTGCATCGCCTGCTTGTAGGCGCTGTAGACCGCGTTGCTCTTCGCCGCGCTGGCCAGATAGACAACCGCCTGGGCGATCGCCAGCTCGCCCTCCGGGCTGCCGAGACGCTCCTGCGCGTCCCAGGCGTTCAACGCCAGTTGCAAGGCGCGCGGATCGGCATTGCCGATGTCCTCGGACGCCATGCGCACCACCCGCCGGGCGATGTACAAGGGATCGCAGCCGCCATCCAGCATGCGGCACAACCAATAGAGCGCGGCGTCCGGCGACGAGCCGCGCACCGATTTGTGCAGCGCGGAGATCTGCTCGTAGAACAGATCCCCGCCCTTGTCGAAACGGCGCAGCGAGCCACTCACCACGTCTTCTATCGCCTCCCGGGTAATCTCGCCATCGCGCGCCAGGTCGGCGGAAATCTCCAGCAGATTCAGCGCCCGACGGGCATCGCCGTCGGCGGCGCGGGCCAACAGGTCGAGCAGATCGTCGGCGATACGCAGTTTCCACTCGCCTAGGCCTCTTTCGACATCCGTCAGCGCCTCGCGCAGAATCGTTTTGAGCGCCTCCTCGTCCAGGGCTTGCAGACGGTAGACCCGCGCGCGGGAGAGCAGCGCGGAGTTCAGCTCGAAAGAGGGATTCTCCGTCGTCGCGCCGACGAAGGTCACGGTGCCGTCCTCGACATGCGGCAGAAAGGCGTCCTGCTGGGATTTATTGAAGCGATGCACCTCGTCGATGA
>JALULB010000153.1 GCA_027041035.1 Sedimenticola sp.
TATCGAAATAGAGCTTCTTCAGCAGCGAGTCGCGCCAACTGTTCCAGCGTTTCGGGCTGGTGGCGCGGGAGTCGGCTACGGTCAGCAGGTAGAGCATCTTCAGTTTGACCGGGCGCTCGACCAGGGCGGCGAAGCGGGCGATGACCTCGGGGTCGTCGATGTCCTTCTGCTGCGCGGTCATCGACATCACCAGATGGTTGCGCACCAGCCACACGATCAGTTCCCGGTCCTCGTCGTCGAAGCCGTGTTCGCGGCAGAAGTCGTCGGTGATCGCCGCGCCGATCTTGGAATGGTCGCCACCCCGGCCCTTGCCGATGTCGTGGAAGAGTCCGGCCAGGTAGAGCAGCTCGGGTTTCTCCAGCTTGCCGATCAGTTGCGAGGCGAGCGGGAATTCATCGGCGAACTCGGCGACCGCGAAACGCCGCAGGTTGCGCACCAGGAACAGGGTGTGTTCGTCCACCGTGTACTGGTGAAACAGGTCGTATTGCATGCGTCCGACGATGTGCTCGAAGGCCGGGATGTAGGCGGCGAGGATGCCGTAGCGGTTCATGCGCCGCAGCTCGTGGGTGACGCCGCGCGGCTGACGCATGATGTCGAGGAAAAGCTGCCTGGCGCGCAGGCTGGAACGAAAACGGTGGTCGATCAAGTGACGGTGCTCGCGGATCAGGCGGATCGTGGTGGCGCGCACGCCCTTGATCTCCGGATGCTGTTCCAGCAGCAGGAAGATCTCCAGCAGCGCGTACGGGTTCTGGATGAAGAGCTGGTTGTCGCGCGCCTCGATGAAATCGCCACGCAGTTGAAAGCTGTGGTTCAGTGGCACGACTTGCAATGTCGTCGGATCGCCGAGGATGTCTTCCTCGAAATGTTGCAGCAGCATCTCGCTCAGTCGGCTGACCTCCATCACGGTGCGGTAGTAGGCCTGCATCATGTGTTCCACCGCGAGGTTGTTCTCGTCGGCCTGGTAGCCGAGTTTCTCGGCGAGGGTGCGTTGGTGGTCGAACAGCAGGCGGTCCTCGTGACGACCGGTGAGCAGATGCAGGGCGAAGCGCAGCTTCCACAGCAGCGCCTCGGCATCGAACAGGGTCTGGTATTCGCGCTCGCGCAGAAAGCCTTTCTCCACCAGCTGTGCCAGCGACTCGATGCCGTAGTGGCGTTCCGCCACCCACAGCAGGGTCTGGATGTCGCGCAGCCCGCCCGGGCTTTCCTTGATGTTCGGTTCCAGGATGTAGGCGCTGTTGTCGAAACGCTGGTGACGTTGCGCCTGTTCGCGCAGCTTGGCGTTGAAGAACGCGCGGCTCGGCCAGATATGCGCCGGGCCGGTCTGCTCGCGCATCTCGCCGAAGAGCGATGCGTCGCCACACAGCAGGCGCGATTCGAGCAGGTTGGTCATCACCGTGGCGTCATCGCGCGCCTGGGCCTGGCATTCCGCCGGGGTGCGTACCGCGTGGCCGACCTCCAGGCCGATGTCCCACAGGAACATCAGCAGGGCCTCGATGTCGGCGTTCAGCGCCGCGTCGTCCTCGCGCGCCACCAGGATCAGGATGTCGACGTCGGATGCCGGGTGCAGTTCGCCCCGGCCATAGCCGCCGACCGCCACCAGCGCCGCGTTGTCGCCCTGCATCAGGCGGGCCCACAGCCGACGCAGGATGAAATCGGTGTATTCGCACTGGCAGGAAACCAGTTCGGGCACCGACTCGCCGGCCCAGAACCGCTGCGCCAGCTTATCGCGCAGCTCGCGCAGGGCGTCGGCGTAGCGCCGGGGTTCGGCGTCTTCCGGCAGGGTTTCGAGTATCTTGCGCGCGGCTTCGATCATGCCTCGACCTTCGGCGTGTTCAGCTCTGCCATCTCTTCCTTGCGCAGCGTGAGTATCTCGTGACCGTCCTCGGTGACCAGCAGGGTGTGTTCCCACTGCGCCGACAGTGAACGATCGCGGGTGACCACGGTCCAGCCGTCGTTCAGCGATTTCACCTGGCGTTTTCCGGCGTTGACCATGGGTTCGATGGTGAAGCACATGCCGGCGCGGATCTCCTCGCCGCTTCCCGGCGTGCCGTAGTGCATGATCTGCGGGCCTTCGTGAAAGCCCCGCCCGATGCCATGTCCGCAGTATTCCCTGACCACCGAGTAATGATGCCCTTCGACGAAGGTCTGGATGGCGTGGCCGATATCGCCGACATGGATTCCGGGGCGCACCACGTCGATGCCGATGAACATCGCCTGGCGGGTGATGTCGACCAGGCGTTTTGCCAGCACCGAGGGTTCGCCGACGAAGAACATCTTGCTGGTATCGCCGTGAAAGTCGTCCTTGATCACGGTGATGTCGATGTTCACGATATCGCCTTTCTTCAGCTTCTTGTTGCTCGGAATGCCGTGGCACACCTGGTGATTCACCGAGGTGCAGATCGATTTCGGAAAGCCGTGGTAGTTCAGCGGCGCGGGGATGGCCTGCTGTTCCTCGACGATGTAATCGTGGCACAGCTTGTCCAGTTCGTCGGTGGTGACGCCGGGTTGCACATAGGGCTCGATGAACTCCAGCACCTCGGCCGCGAGCCGTCCGGCGACGCGCATTTTGGCGATTTCATCGGGGGTTTTTATCGTGATGCTCATTGCACGCGCCGCCTGTTGAATAATTGATGATGAATGGTCGGGGAAAACGGTGGGGAAGATTGTCCCAAAAGGCCCGATATGGTATAAAACCGCCCGCCTAATGGCAATTCAATCCCGCCGGTATATGACATCGTGTCCGGCAGGGAAATTCACACATGCACCGACACGGTTGGCGGGGTGCCCCGAAAAGGGGTTGTCAACCGGGGTGCATGGGCGTTTAACCCCGGAGACGACGAAGCTGTTTGCCCGTGAAGTCGGGAGCCAGTCGCGTCTCCTTGTTTTGGAGAATCCTCAATGAGCTCAGTCTCAATGCGCCAGATGCTAGAAGCCGGCGTGCATTTCGGCCACCAGACCCGTTACTGGAACCCGAAGATGGCCCCATATATCTTCGGTCAACGCAACAAGATCCATATCATCAACCTCGAAAGCACCCTGCCGCTGTTCAACGACGCGATGAATTTTGTCGGCACGTTGGCGGCCAATGGCGGCAAGATCATGTTCGTGGGCACCAAGCGCTCCGCGCGCGAGGCGGTCCGCGAGGAAGCCACCCGCTGTGGCATGCCCTTCGTCAACCACCGCTGGCTCGGCGGTATGTTGACCAATTACAAGACCATCCGTCAGTCCATCAAGCGGCTGAAGGACCTGGAAGCCATGGCCGAGGACGGCAGCCTGGAGCAGCGCTTCAGCAAGAAGGAAGCGCTGGGCATGAAGCGCCAGCTGGAGAAGCTGGAGCGCAGCCTGGGCGGTATCAAGAACATGAATGGCCTGCCGGACGCGCTGTTCGTCATCGATGTCGGCAATGAAGATATCGCCGTGGCCGAGGCCAAGAAGCTCGGCATCCCGGTGATCGGCGTGGTGGATACGAACAATGATCCCAGCAATATCGATTACGTGATCCCCGGCAACGACGACGCGATACGTGCCGTGCAGCTCTATTGCCAGGGTGCTTCGGCGGCCGTGCTGGAGGGCCGCGCGCAGGCTGCCCAGGTCGCGGGTGGCGCGGATGATTTCGGCGAGGTGAGCGCGGATGCCCGCGGCGAAACCGCACGCTCATGCTCCTGCCCCGCAGCAAG
>JALULB010000154.1 GCA_027041035.1 Sedimenticola sp.
TCGCCAGCAGCGGCAGATCGCGGATGATCAGTCCGGCCGCCTGAATGCGATCGGACTCTTCGTCCTCTTCGTTGACGCCCGTGTTGCCGATATGCGGATAGGTCAGCGTCACCAACTGGCGGGCGTAGGAGGGATCGGTGAGGATCTCCTGGTAGCCGGTCATCGCGGTGTTGAAAACCACCTCGCCAACAGAGCTGCCGTCGACGCCGACGGATTCCCCGCGAAAAAGCGATCCGTCCTCCAGAACCAGAATTGCTGGCTTGCTCAAGAAATCCTCCGTTCGGGCATACAAAACGGGACGTTCCAGAGGAAGCATCCCGTTGTGTCGATATGGATTGGGTCGTCGTTGTTTCCCGAACGCACAACCGGCGTCGCGTAAACAGCCTGATTCTACTCAAATCATCCCGATCTGTCCATGGCCAGACGACCCCATCAGGGCCTCTGCTGGCGTGCCCACGAGACGATACCGTTCGCGTCCATCGCGCCGGACATCCGCGCGACCTCGCGGCCGCCGTGGAACATCATCAGCGTCGGGATGCTGCGGATACCCAGTTGCGCACCGAGTTGCTGAGCCTCTTCGGTATTCACCTTCAGCAGACGCATTCCCGGCTCCAGCTGGGCGGCGGCCTGGGCGAAGGCCGGCGCCATCATCCGGCAGGGTCCGCACCAGGGCGCCCAGAAATCCACCAGCAGCGGAATGTCGTTGCGGCTCAGGTGTTTCTGGAAACGCGCCTCGTCGACCTCCAGCGGTTTGCCGTCGAACAGCAACTGATGGCACTTCCCGCATTTTCCATCACGGCTGCCCGCCGCGAGTCTCGCGCTGTCCAGGCGGTTCACCGCGCCACAGTGGGGGCACACTACATGCACTTTATCCGTCACATTGAATTCCTCTTGAAATTTTATTCGTTGCCAACCCGGAAAGTTCATGAATTCGCACGATGATCGCGCAGTATATTGAGGCTACAAGGAATTTTCTGAAGGCGTCGCGTATCCGCGATTACGCGCAACTGAAGAAAATTTCTTGTAGCCTCGATAGGCAAGCGAGGGCGTGCGTAATTCATGAGCTTTCCGGGTTAATATATAGGGCTGGAGATCGAGATTTTCAAACCTTCCGGAGCAACGAGGCAGATGAGCGATTCACCCTATGTATTCAACGTCGGCAAACAGGATTTCGACCAGGTGGTCATTCAGGCTTCCCACGAAAGACCCGTGTTGGTCGACTTCTGGGCCAGTTGGTGCGCGCCCTGCCAGGCGCTGATGCCGCTGCTCGGAAGACTCGCCGAGGACTATCGCGGCGCGTTCCATCTGGCCAAGGTGAACACCGAGGAGAACCAGGATCTGGCGACGGAATACGGCATACGCAGCATCCCGGCGGTGAAGCTGTTCAAGAACGGCGAGATCGTCGATGAATTCGCCGGCGCGCTTCCGGAAACGGAGATACGCGCATTCCTGGACAAACACATCGAGCGCGAATCCGAGCACATCGCGGCCAGGGCCATCGATGCCTTGCGCCAGGGCGATACGCACGACGCGCTGCAACAGGTCAACCGCGCCGTCGAGATGGACCCGTCCAACCCGAAGGTGGTCGCCGCCCGGGCGCGAATCCTCATTGCCAACGGCGATGCCGAGGCGGCCAAGCAGGCCATCGCCAAGCTGCCGGCCAACGAGCAGGATAACCCGGACATCAAGGCGCTGCTGACCCAGCTGGAGCTCAGCGAGGCCAGCGACACCCTGCCCGATGCCGATGTCCTGCTCCACCAGATCGACAACGATCCCGACAACAGCGAATTGCGCTACCAACTGGCCCAGCGTCTCGCCGCCGAGGGCCGCACGGAAGAAGCCTTGCAGCAATTGCTGACGCTGATGCGCAAGGACAGACGCTTCGGCGACAACGCCGCGCAAAAGATGATGCTGAAGCTGTTCGACCTGCTGGGTGACGACCCACTGGTGAACCGCTATCGCGGACGGATGGCCAGCCTACTGTATTGATGGCCCCGCGGCGTGAGTCAATCCGTAGCGCGTTGGGCACGCTTCGCTTTGCCCAACCTACCTTCAGTCACAAGGCGAAGAGCCATAATTACACTTTGGTCAGCGCGCCCTCGATGCGATCCAGCGCCTTCTCCAGCATCTCCATGCTGGTCGCGATCGACAGGCGGATATGCCCGCCGAGGCCGAAGGCCGCGCCGGGCACCAGGGCGACGTTGGCCTGCTCGATCAGGTACTCGGCCAGCGCCATGTCGTCATCGACGCCGGGCAGTTGCTCCAGCGCGTCGACCACGCGCGGAAAGCAGTAGAAGGTACCATCGGACGGCAGGCAGTCGACGCCGGGGATGGCGTTCAGGCGATCGACGACATAGTCGTGGCGCGCCTTGAATGCTTTCAGCATGGTCGCGATGCAGTCTTGCGGACCATTCAGCGCCTCGGTGGCGGCGGCCTGCGAGATGGATGCCGGGTTGGAGGTGCTCTGCGACTGGATCTTCTTCATCGCCTTGATGATATCGGCCGGGCCGCCGGCGTAGCCGATGCGCCAGCCGGTCATCGCGTACGCCTTGGAGACGCCATTCAATACCAGGGCGCGATCGGCCAGATCCGGGCAGGCCATCAGGATATTGGAGAACGGCTCGTCGGCCCACAGGATGTGCTCGTACATGTCATCGGTGGCGACGATGATGTTCGGCTGATGCAGCAAAACCTCGCCGAGCGCCGCCAGTTCGGCACGCGTGTAGGCCATGCCGGTCGGATTCGACGGGCTGTTGATGACGAACAGCCGGGTACGCGGCGTGATCGCGGCCTCGAGCTGTTCCGGCGTGATCTTGAAATACTGGTCGGCGCCGGCATCGACGATCACCGGCTTGCCGTCGGCGAGCAATACCATGTCCGGGTAGGAGACCCAGTACGGCGCCGGGATGATCACCTCGTCGCCCGGGTTCAGCAACGCCTGCGCCAGGTTGTAGAAACTCTGCTTGCCGCCGGACGACACCAGGATCTGGTCGGGCGCGTAGCTCAGGCCGTTGTCGCGCTGAAACTTGTCGATCACCGCCTGCTTCAGCTCCGGCGTGCCATCGACGGCGGTATAACGCGTCTTGCCATCGTGGATCGCCTGGATCGCGGCCTGCTTGATATGCTCCGGCGTGTCGAAATCCGGCTCGCCGGCGCCAAGGCCGATGATGTCGCGCCCCGCGGCGCGCATCTCGGCGGCGCGCGCGGTGATCGCCAGCGTGGGTGAGGGTTTGACGGCATTCACACGATCGGAAAGTTTCACAGACATAACGGCTTCCATGGAGCTACTAGGAGGCTGTCGGGTTTAGGGGTAATCTACCGCCTCGCGACGATTCCCTAAACCCGACAGCCTCCCAAGGGGAATTCAGGCACGCCCGACGGTGCGTTCGCGCGGCTATTCCCTATAATACACAGCCGGACGTAGGACACAAACCCGATGAACACACCCGAAGAGCGCAACCGCTTCAGTCTGGAATCCCCCTTCGATCCCAGCGGCGACCAACCCGCCGCCATCGCGCGCCTGGTCGAGGGGCTGAACGATGGCGAGGCCGGCATGACCCTGCTCGGCGTGACCGGCTCGGGCAAGACCTACACCATCGCCAACGCGATCCAGCAGGTCCAGCGCCCGACGATGATCATGGCGCCGAACAAGACCCTCGCGGCGCAA
>JALULB010000155.1 GCA_027041035.1 Sedimenticola sp.
ACTGGTGAACATGCGGTACGGCTCCTGGGTGCCGCGCGTGGTCAGGTCGTCGACCAGCACGCCGAGATAGGCCTCGTCGCGCAGCGGATACCAGGCCGGCTCGCCGCGCAGTTTCAGCACCGCGTTGACACCCGCCAGCAGGCCCTGCGCGGCGGCCTCTTCATAACCCGTCGTGCCGTTGATCTGGCCGGCAAAGAACAGGTTGTCGATATAGCGCGTCTCCAGCGTGTGGCGCAGATCACGCGGATCGAAGAAATCGTACTCGATGGCATAACCGGGCCGGGTGATGCGCGCCTGCTCGAAACCGGGGATCGAGCGTACCAACGCGTACTGCACGTCGAACGGCAGGCTGGTCGAGATACCGTTCGGGTAGACCTCGTGCGAGCTCAGTCCTTCCGGCTCGACGAAGATCTGGTGCGAATCCCGCTCGGCAAAACGCTGCACCTTGTCCTCGATCGACGGACAATAGCGCGGTCCGACGCCCTCGATAACCCCGGTGTACATCGGCGAGCGGTCGAGACCGCGGCGGATGATCTCGTGGGTTTGCTCTGTCGTCCGGGTGATGTGGCAACTGAGCTGGCGAGGATGATCGTCGCGCGATCCGACAAATGAGAATACCGGTCGAGGTTCATCGCCCGGCTGCTCCCGCATCACGCTGAAATCGATGCCGCGCGTGTCGATACGCGGCGGCGTGCCGGTCTTCAGACGATCGACGTTGAAGGGCAGCTCCCGCAGACGCTCCGCCAGCGCGATCGACGGCGGATCGCCCGCGCGCCCCCCGGCGGAATGCTCCAGACCGATATGCATGCGGCCACCCAGGAAGGTGCCCACGGTCAGCACCACCGCATCGGCATGAAATGCCAGCCCCATCTCGGTGAGCACGCCGACAACCCTGTCCTGCTCGACGATCAGATCGGCCACCGGCTGTTGGAACACGTCCAGATTCGGTTGGGTTTCCAGGGCATTGCGTACATAGGCCTTATATAAGGCCCTGTCCGCCTGCGCGCGTGTCGCGCGCACCGCCGGCCCCTTCGATGCATTCAGCGTGCGGAACTGAATCCCGGCATGATCCGCCGCGCGTGCCATCAAGCCACCCAGGGCATCGATCTCGCGCACCAGATGCCCCTTGCCGATACCGCCGATCGCCGGGTTACAGCTCATCTGTCCGAGTGTCTCGATATTGTGCGTCAACAGCAGTGTACGCGCGCCCATGCGCGCCGCCGCCAACGCCGCTTCGGCACCGGCATGACCGCCGCCAACCACGATGACCCGATAGTTCTCAGGGTAAAGCATCCCGCACCAGACAAATCCGCAAACGCCGGATTATAGCAGTAGAACTGGCGCCCGGGCATGTGGGCCACAACGCTCAACTGATTACCATACGATTTACTTATAGACATTGACTTACATCAAATAGCCAGGAACTATACAGCTTCCGCGCGGATGACGGCAGGTTCTTCACGGCGAAAAGCCGCAAGAACAACGACGACAATAATCCACTGAGACCTGCCATCTCGATCATGAGGCTTGCACGCGCGGAAACCACCTGACTGAATCAATGTATGGAGTGACCATGAAGCACAAATCTGTCCTGGCAACCGCGATGATCGCTGGTTGCCTGGTCTGGACGGCAAACGCCCAGGCCGAAACGCCGAGCGCCAAGATGCTCGCCTACACATGCGCCGGTTGCCACGGCACCAACGGCGCCAGCCACGGTCCGGCAACCCCGACCATCTCCGGCAACTCGATCGACTACTTCGTCGAAGCGATGGAAGCCTACAAGAGCGGCGAACGTCCCTCGACCATCATGGGGCGTATCGCCAAGGGTTATTCGAAAGAAGAATTCGAGCTGATGGCCGCATTCTTTGCCCAACAGAAATTCGTTCCGGCAAAACAGAAAGCCGACCGTAAACTGGCCTCGAAAGGCAAGGCCATCCACAAGAAGAGCTGCGAGAAATGCCACGAGGATGGCGGTTCGTCCAGCGAGGACGACGCCGGCATCCTGGCCGGACAGTGGACGCCCTATCTCCAGTATTCGCTGGAGGACTTCCTCGACGGCTCGCGACCGATGCCCAAGAAGATGAAGAAAAAGTTGTTGAAGGCGCACAAGAAGTACGGCGACAAGGGCATCCAGGCGCTGCTGAACTACTACGCCGGCCAGAACTGAGGAGTGACGAGCATGAGCAAAACGACACGTAGAAGTTTCCTGAAGACCGGCGGCGCGGCCATCGCGGCCGCCGCGGCCATGGGCTACATCCCATTCGCGATCGGCGGCGCCGGCAAGAAAGTCGTCATCGTCGGCGGCGGTATCGGCGGCGCGACCGCGGCGAAATACCTGCGCATGATGGACCCATCGATCGAGGTCACACTGATCGAGGCCAATCCCAGCTACTACACCTGCTTCATGAGCAACGAGGTGCTCAGTGGAGAACGCGATATCGAATCCATCCATTTCAAGTACAGCGGCCTGCGCGGCCACGGCGTCAACGTGGTGCATGACTGGGTCAGCGGCATCGACGCCGACAAGCGCGTGGTCAAGACCAAGAGCGGCAACAGCTTTCCCTACGACCGCTGTATCGTCTCCCCCGGCGTGGACTTCAAATGGGAAGCCATCGAAGGTTACAACGAGAAGGTCTCGCGCATCATTCCTCACGCCTGGAAAGCCGGCCCGCAGACCGTCACCCTGCGCAAGCAACTGCGCAATATGCGCGATGGCGGCACGATGGTCATCGTACCGCCGACCAACCCGTTCCGCTGTCCTCCCGGTCCGTACGAGCGCGCCTCGCAGATCGCGCATTACTTCAGCCGCCACAAGCCGAAATCCAAGATCATCATCCTGGATCCAAAGGACAAGTTCTCCAAGTTCGGCCTGTTCACCTCCGGCTGGGCGCGCCATTACGGCTTCGACCCGGAGAACCCGACCGCCGAAGGCAGCATGATCAGCTGGGTGAAGGGCGCGGAAGGCGGCAAGGTGGAGTCGGTCGATCCGAAGACCATGACCATCCAGGCCGAGGTCGAGGAGATCAAGGCCGATGTCATCAACATCATCCCGCCCCAGAAAGCCGGAAAGATCGCCTTTGCCGCCGGCCTGACGAACGACAAGGGCTGGTGCCCGATCGACGGCAAGACCTTCGAATCGAAGATCCACAAGAACATCCATGTGATCGGCGATTCGGCCGTAGCCTCGCCATTGCCGAAGTCCGGCTACGCGGCCAACTCCGAGGCCAAGGTCTGCGCCGCCGCGATCGTCGCGATGCTCGGCGGCGACAGCGCGCCGCAACCCTCCTACGTCAACACCTGCTACAGCGTCATCGCCCCGGGAGACGGCATTTCGGTGGCTATGGTCTACGCCTACAAGGACGGCAAGATCGTCAAGGTGAAGGGTTCCGGTGGCCTGACGCCAGGCAAGTTCGACGCCAAGATGCGCGCGCGCGAAGAACAGTACGCGCATTCCTGGTTCAACAACATCACCAACGACGTGTTCGGCTGATCCTCTCGGATCGCTTCGATATGCACTTCAACGGGGCTTCGGCCCCGTTTTTTGTTCAATGTCGTCGATCGACCCCGGCGACCACCGAACCCTCGACGAACAAACGCACGATATCGACACCCCCCGGTTCCGCTTGAATGACATCATATGCGCCAGATCTTGACATATACTAGGAG
>JALULB010000156.1 GCA_027041035.1 Sedimenticola sp.
CTGCTGGCCGTAGGACACAATGCCAGCGGTTTCAGCGAGAATTTCGCGCCGATCCGCCTCAGGTTGCGGGCTACCGTTCCGCTGCCCACGACCCTGCTGCTGTGGTTGTCGGGCATGGCTGTTGGCGCCTACCGCTTGCGTGGGGATAGACGCGATCCGACTCTCCGCTAGTGTGGTGTTGCGCTCTTATAGGAACTTAAGAGCGCAATACCACACTAGGAGTCTGTCGGGTTTAACGCTGATCTACTGCGGGAAAGCCGGATTTGGTCCTATTTCCCGATCTTTTTATTCGGCGCATCCCTGCGCCTCACCCCTACGGGGCTGGCGTGAAACTTTGCTCCTGGCAAAGTTTTCGTCAAATAGCGGTGCTATTCTCCTCAAAAGATCGAAAAATAGGCCTCAAACCGGTCTTTCCCTCGCGCCGATCGGTTAAACCCGACAGCCTCCTAGGTAAAGTGGCCTCATCGCGCGGGATAGCGGTATTCGTTTGTTGCGCGACAATGTACTGCCCGCAGGGCGGGTGGTCTTGGCGAATGAGCCGTAAGGCTACGGACTGGTGTTACCCGTCTCGATAGCGACGACCAGTTCGTCCTCCAGCCATTGGTGGAGAAAACCGGCGGCGCGCGCGGCGATATGTTCTTCGTCCAGCCACTCGCCCAGACCATCGCAGATAGCGGCGAAATCCTGGCCTTGGCGCATGCTGTTCATCGCCCAGGCTTCGTCGACGAGCAGGGAGCGGAACCGGGTCTGCTGTTCGGTGTTCCTCCAGATCAGCCAGGTTTCCGGTTGCGCGAGCCGTTGTGGCGGGATGGGGTCGCTTTCGGCGTCGATGGCTTGCCAGAGTTTTACGCTGTTCCAGTTGAAGTAGCAGGGTTCTTGCAAGGTCGGGCTGAACACCAGACGCAGTCCGGCCCAGTGTTCCGGCGGAACGTCGTGCAACGCCTGTGTCGTCAGCGGGGTGAAGTCGGCGGCGTCGAAAGCGCCGCGCAGCGACCATTCGAAACGTGCCATCTCGGCGAGTAGCGGGGTGTCTTTCCATGCCGGGTGATCGGCGAGAAACGTCGCCAACCGGTCTCCGAACCAGCGGATGGAACGAAAATGCGAAGGGTGGCGGTCGATGTAGGCCGTCGCCAGTGCGTGGAAGCCTTCGTCGCCCAGCAGGGTGTGCACGGCCGGATAGGCATCGCCAAGCGCGTCGATCAGGCGCAATCGATAGGCTTCGGTGTAGATGCCGAGGCGGGTCTCGATGCTGAACCCCGGTGTGCCGACGATCAGGGAGCGAATCCGTTCATCGCCATCGGTGAGGCACTGTTGCATGGCTTGCTGGATGGCGCGCAGGGAGCGATCAGGCATGGCTGTTCAGCTCGGAATGGATGGTTTCTCCGCCGATCCGCCGGGCCTGGTCGAGTTCGTTCAACAGCGTCTCCAGTGGCAGGATGTTGTCGTCGCGTTCGATCATCGTCGAGACGTTGCCGAAGCGTTCCACGGCCTTTTCGTACAGATCCCATACCGGCTGGACGATGTCGGCGTCATGGGTATCGACGGCATAGTTCGTATAGTCGCTATGCCCGGCGAGATGGAACTGCTGGACGCGCTCGACGGGCACGCCCTCGAGGTAGTCGATGGCGGCAAAATCATGATTCAGCGCGCTGACATGGATGTTGTTGATGTCGAGCAGGATCAGGCAGTCCGCTTGTTCGCAGATGGCGCCGAGAAACTCCCACTCGCTCATCTGGGAGTCGGTGTAGGTGATGTAGCTGGAGACATTCTCCAGCAGGATCCGGCGGCCGAGGAAGTCCTGTACCTGCTTCACCCGGTCGACGATATGCCGGATGGCTTCCTCGGTGTAGGGCAGGGGCAGCAGATCGTGCAGATTGATGCCTTCCACGCCGGTCCAGCACAGGTGATCGGAGATCCAGTGTGGTTCGATCGTGTCGGCGAGTGCCTTGATCTGCTTCAGATAGTCGCGGTCGAGCGGATCGGTGCCGCCGATGGACAGGGAGACGCCATGCATCACCAACGGGTAGCGTTCGCGTATGCGTTCAAGGAAAAAACGCGGCTTGCCACCGGCAACCAGATAGTTTTCGCTGAGAATCTCGAACCAGTCCACGTTGGGTTCGGTTTCGAGGATGGCGTGGTAGTGTTCCTTGCGCAGGCCGAGGCCGTAGCCGAGGGAAGGAAGTGATGGCATGCTCTGTACTGCTGGCTGTCTGGAAGAAAACAGCCCTTCGGAGACGATGCCTCCTCGGGGCTGTTTGGCGTTCAGGCTGGAATCAGCCCTTGACTTCGCCGCCCTTGGATGCGCATTCGGATGCGCTCATCGGCAGCCAGCCCATGCCTTTGCAGCTATTCATGCCCTTGCACTTGTTGCTCGCGGTGGCGCAGGCGGTCTTGCCCTTGCACGAGTTTACCCCATAACAGTGGACCTTGGCGGTGCTCGCCTTGGCGCTGCTGCCCGACATGCCCGGCATGCTGTCGCAACCGGCCAGTAGCAGAGCGGCAGCGGCGGATGCAAGAGCGACGCCAGTGGTTTTCACGCGTGTATTCATTCAGTTTCTCCTCGGTGTACTACAAGACAAAAGTCATTGATTCAGGTTGTTCGGGCATCTGGCCGAAGCGCGGGCCGAATTGTGGATACCCCCTCCGTTGGTACCCGTTTGGATTCCAACACCAGATACAGACCCGTAGCCACGCGGATTTCTTTCCGACTTTTTGGCCAGCGAGTCCGATACGGCGAGTATAGGATAATTTTTCCGACGTAGGTGGAAAAATTGGCTGGCCATGGCTTTTCGGTCTCGGACAGCCTCCTACGAGGCTATACCGACCAGTCAAATTTATTGAAATAAAGTGCATCGTCGCAAGGGTCGCTAGTGTGATCATATCGGATCGAGACATCTCCCGAGGGGGCAAACAGTGATCTTCCGCATGTCATGCGTTTTATGCTTTATTTTATCGGGTTCCACGGTTCAGGCCGCCGATCATCCCCGACGGGATGCGGTCGTCGCGTCCTTCGGTCAGGCCAGTGACGATATCGACGTGTTTCGTTTGGCCTGGCGACGGTCGTTCAGTGGGCCGCTGTTCTGTTGGCATGCGCGCTGCGTGGGCGGCTACTACGAGGCCGCGCTGAGCTATTGGAGTGGCGATGACGACGATGTCGTCGCGGCGTCGTTCTCGCCGGTGCTGGTGTATGAGTTCAAGCATGGCGCGAAGACATTCAAGCCGTATGTCGAGTTGGGTCTTGGCGCCGCGTTGTTGTCCGATACACGCATCGATCGGAGGAACCTGTCCTCCAACTTCGTGTTCGAGAGCCGCCTCGGTGTCGGCATGCGTTCGGATCGACTGGATGTCAATCTGCGCTTCATGCATTACTCGAACGCCGGTCTGAGCGAGCCGAACGATGGATTGTCCATGTTCATGGTATCGCTGGGATATGCTTTTTGATCTTCTTTGGTTCCGTGACGGGGGCGCGGCCGCGAATGGCAAAGTTTCACGAATGGGAAGATTGGCATAAACTGGCCGGATCAATCCGGCCGCGAGGGGTCCGTAGTCACCGATCCGTCCCCGTCCGCTGAGCCGCCGCATGACCTGGAGCGCCGCCAGCGGCGGCGCGGCTTCTATCTTCCTCCCAATCTGATTACCGCGGCGCCCCCGCTCG
>JALULB010000157.1 GCA_027041035.1 Sedimenticola sp.
TTCGTGAGGATGGCGATGCGTTGGCCACCGGCATGCAGGTAGTGGCGGTGTTTGTGCTGGCCATTTTCGCTGATGCGCTCGTAGAGGCCGCCGATGTAGAGGGTGGTGCGTGTGGTGGCGCCTTGGGTGTGGGTCTGCCGGTAGCGCGCACCTTCGGGGCCGTAGGCGAAGCGGCGCTGAATGTTGTTTTGTTGGATGCGGCGGGGTTTGTTGTATTCGGTCCATTGGATTTGGCGCTGGCCGTCGTCGATGAGGCTGCCGTTGGCGTCGTATTGCCAGGCTTTTCCGTGGGCGTCGCTGACGGCGTGGGGACGACCGGTGGTGTAGTGGTAGCTGTGGTGGTCTTTTTCCTGGATGTTGCCGAGGGCGTCGTAGCGCAGGGTTTGGCTGTAGCCAAGGCCGGCGAGGTCGGTGTCGATGCGGGTCAGGCGGTTGAGGGCGTCGTAGCCGAAGGTTTCTTTGTTGTGTTGCCTGAGGTCTTCGCGTGACAGGAGGTTGCCGAGTGGGTCGTAGCGGTAGCGGAGGTGTTGCAGGCTGCCGCTGTTGTGGGTGATGGGGCCGCTGAGGAGGCTGTGCAGGCGTCCGCTGTTGGTGTCGTAGCTTTGCAGGCGTTCGGTGTGTTGGCCGAGGATTTCTTCGGTGTAGGCGCCGTCGGCGTTGGTGGCCAGGGCCTGCCAATAGCGGGTCGGGCCGTCGGCGTCGCTGATGTGGTCGAGGTGGCCGTGGCTGTTGTAGCTGTTGCGCACGCGCAGGGCGACGCCGTTGACGCTTGGGTAGGTGGTCAGGTCGATGCGACCGGCGCTGTCGTAGCTTTGCCGGGTGGTGAAGGTTTCGCTGCCGATGGTGGTTTGGGTGGCGGCAAGGCGGTTGAGGCTGTCGTAGCGGTAACGGCGTTCGAAGTCGCCGTTGGCGGTTTCGCGCGCGAGTTGGCCGATGGCGAGTTGGCCATTGCCGCGCGGGGCGTTGTCGTAGTACCAGCGGGATTCGCTGGCGCCGGGGTTGCCGACTTGATAACGGCGCGTCTTGCGCCCGAGGGCGTCGTAGGCGATCCGGATGGTCTGGCCCTTGGCGTCGGTTTGTTCGATGAGTTCACCAAGGGCGTTGTAGCGGTAGTCCCAGTGGCCCATGTCGGGGTCGTCGATGGCGGTTTTTTCGCCGCGCACGTTGTAGTGCATGACGATGTCGTTGCCTTCGCTGTCGATGATGCGGGTGGGGTTGCCGGCGGCGTCGTATTGGTAGGTGGTGATGTGACCTTCGGCGTCCTGGGTGTAGAGGATGTGTTTCTGGGCGTCGCGCAATACGCTGTTACGCTGGCCGAGGGCGTTGGTGGTGCGGGTGATGAGCCAGTCGAAGCTGTGTTGGTCGTATTCAATAAAGGTGGCGCCGGTGACCGGGGAGTGTTCTTCGATGAGGCGGTCGAGGTCGTCGTAACGCCAGGTGGTGGTGGCGAGGGGGTTGCCGCCTTGAAAATAGGGGCGGCTCTGGCTGGCCTTGCGGCCTCTGGCGTCGTAGGTGGTGCGCACCAGGGCGAGCCGTCCGTCGAAGCTGGCGACTCCGCTCAGTATGACGCGCTCGCGACTGTCCTGGACGCTGGCGGCATCGGGTTGTCCGGTGGTGGCGACGGTTTGGAAGCTGATGCCGCGCGGGTCGAGGCAGAGTGTGCCGCCGCACCAGCCGCGGGCGGTGTCGGTGCGGGTGCCGTCGGCGCGGAGTTCGGCGGTTTCCCGGCCCAGGGGGTCGTAGTGCCAGCGGGTGGTCAGGCCGTTGGGTCCGGTGAGTTTGGTTCGGTTGCCCAGTGGGTCGTTGTAGGCGTAGGTTTCTTTGTGGCCCAGGGCGTTTTCGGTTTCGACGGGGTAGCGTCCCTGGGCATCATAGCGGGTGCGGGTGGTGCGCGATGTGATGCCGGGACCGCTGACGGTGGCGCTGACGCGGTTGCCGAAGGCGTCGAGTGTGTAGGTGGTGGTCAGGGCGTCGTTGCCGCTTTCCAGGGTTTCGCTGAGTAATTGCCCGGTTACGGGGTCGTAGGTAAAGAAGCTTTCGCGCGTGACGCTGGTAACGCCGAAGCGACCGCCGTTGTGTTGTTCACCCTGGGTGTAGCTGCCGGCGTCATGGGTAACTTGGCTGTGACTGAGCCGCCCTAGCCGCCAGTTGACGGTATCGTTAGTATAGCTGCTAACGGTGGTCTTGGTGTTGCGTATGTCACCGGGATCGATGGTGGTGACGATGACCTGAGTGGCATTGCCCCAGGCGTCATACTGGCTGTCGGTACGCAGACCGTGGGTGAATTTACCCGAGGGCGCGTCATAGGTGCTGGTGATATTTGTCTCGATATAGGGGAATGCGGGGCTGGCGCCCACGCTGCCCTGCCAGTGGGCGGCAAGGGTCTGGGTCTGGCCACCGGTGAGCCGACCGAAACGATCGCGGGTCTCGCGCTTTTCGAGCATGCCGATGTAGGGGAAGCGCTGGGCGAAGGTCAGGGTTTCGGTCAAACCGTTGCTGTGGTCGGTGACGATCTGTTGCCGGTATCCGAGCTGACCGCGACCCCGGGTGTCCAGTTTGGCGCCGCGATAGCGATAGTTTTTGCGGTTTTGTCCTCCGATGCCGTTGTCTTCCCGGGTTTCGCTGACGACGTAGATCGGCCCCTGGAAGTCGCGTTGTTCGGGGGTGTGGGCATCGTGGCTTTTCTCATGTATGCCGGGCGTAGTTAGCGGCTGGTAACTGATGTCCAGGTGTTCGTCGAAGCGGCCACGTCCGGCGGTGATGCGGGTGACCAGCCCGCCACGCTTGCCTTTGCGCAGGCGCAGATGCAGGCGGCCGTCGTCGGACGGATACAGCATGTCGGTCAGTCCGTCGCCGTTGAAATCGCTCAGGCGAAGGTATTTGTAGCCCTGCCCTTCGGCGTCATGGCCGAGCGGAATGCCGCTGTCGTGAGCGACGAAGCGCACGCCGGCAACCGGGTCGCGACGCGCGATGTAGATCCACCAGTTGGCGTGGCCGTCGCGTGGTACGAGCAGGTCCATGAAACCATCATTGTTATAGTCCAACGGTCGCACATAGTAGCTGGCATCGATGTGGTCGATCTCGTCCACCGGATTGGCCAGCACTACGCCGTTTGCGTCACGGATATCGGCGAATACGCCCGGGCCGAACTTGCCGCCCTGGTTCAGGTGAAAGTAGATCCCGTCGTCCTGGAAGAAGACGAGATCTTGAAGACCGTCGCCGTTGAGGTCGATCGACAGCGAGGCGCTTTGCGAGCCGAAGCCGTGCTGGACACCGCTGGCGATCAGTCCACCACCACCCATCTGGATATAGCTGGCCGTCGCGCGACCCAGTATCAACAGGTCCTGTTTTCCGTCACCGTTCAGTTCGATGGCGCGGAAATCACGGGTATACAGGGCGATGTCTTCGTCAGAATCCGGGTCGGTGTCGAAAATGAAGGGGAGCGTGAAGGTTCCGGCAGGCGAAAAACCGGTGCCCTGCTGGTTGATCCATAGCTGGCCATCGTCGATCAGATCATGCAGACCGTCGCCGTTATAGTCGATCACCAGAGGTTCACCAACCACGGGAAAAGCGTTCAGAGAAACCGTTTGCAGGCTGCCATCGATATAGCTGAAGCGCTTGCCCGGAACAAAAGCACCGTTTAGCGCTAACGTGGACGGAATGACGATATCCGTAGCGCCATTGCCGTCCTCGTCAATGGATAACAAGTAGCGGCTGAACGGGACCTCGGTCAGTATATCCTGGCGGATTTCACCCGATGAATCGAACAGCAGGATGTGCGTCGGATCGCCGTACTCTCGACCATAGACCAGATCGCTGATGCCATCGCCATCGAAATCAATGACTTTTGCCTTGCGCATTCCGGTGGTATTCAGTATCGGCCCGGCCAATGTCGTGGGTTCATCGAAACCAATATCCGCTGTTTGCCATTCGATTTCGGTGGGCGGCAGGCATTTGCCGACGCCCGCGTCGTTGACGCAGCTGTGAATCCTTGCCAGACGGCTGGCCGTATTGGCAAAATCCGGGATGTAGTAATCGAAGCGCAGTTCCCGCACCAGCGTGCCACCATCGAAAGAGGCGATGGATTTCAGCCGTTTCAGGCTGGATATCCGGCTGCCGGCAAGGTATCCGATGGAAGCATCCGGACGATTTTCATAATTGAACTCGACATGCGCGAATGGCGCGGTTGCCGCATTGGTGTTGCCGGTGTAGTCGATGCGCAGGATACGGTGCTCGCCGATCGCATGATCTTCGTGGTAGGTGTAGGTCAGGTAGTTGCCATTGAGATCCGCAAGCCGGTTGACTGCCCAACGCTGTACGACATTCCTACCCTGGGACTCCACCCGTGAGTCCGGCGTATTGCCGTACTCCAGTATCTCACCGGATTTGGTGTGTACCTCGAACCAGGCCGGACCGCCCGCCTGGACCCCATGGGAAATGATCCTGCTGAAGTTGTCGATTTCCGTGCGATACACCGTGCCATCGGCACCATATACGCCACTGACCGCTAGCAGCCGCTGGCCGTCGAGACAGAAACGATCAGCGGACGTCAGCGTAACCGCGTTTCTGTCTCCATCCCGCGCATAGGTCTTGCTACAGCGGAAAACCGTGGACAAACCGCTGACCGACCAACCCAAGCCAAGCAGGCCATTCCCCGACTGGCTGCTGTAATTGACGCTCAGCTTGGGTTCCAGGCCGGCCGTTCCGGGGGTCACGACAACCGGCGTGCTCCATTTCGCCGCGCCAGCCGCGCTGACGCTGAAGGTTGCCGGTATGGCGCCGACCAGGTCCGACAAGACCGGTGGGGACAAGGGGGGCTGAACCGGCAATCCGTTGTCCGGCGGGCTGGGTTGTTGTTGGCCGAGGCTGCCGTAATAGTATTGATTCGTGGTGCCAACCGTTGGATTCGACAAGCTGTCGAGCAATCCATCTTCGCCGTGATGCAGATTCCAAACGACGCCATCGGGTTGGTCGATCTGTTCGACAAAGCCATGCGCGTCGATTACCAGCTCGGTACGCTGGCCATTCGGGGCGACAATTGCCCGCGGTTTGGCATTTCCATCTCTCTCGACGAAAAGGCCACCATCAGGCGTATCGATGCTATCGAGCAGTCCGGTCACCGGATTGTAATGAAACACATACCGCGTAGCGCCCGAAGCTGCGTCGAGCGTGCGGAGATGGCGGCCGTGCCGGTCGAACACGAAGGTCTCGCCGCCATCCGGCGACGGCACGTGGAACTGCCCGTTTTCGAGAGAAACGCCTGCCCCACCTATCGAAAGATAAACCAGCTTTCCATCCATGAGCACATAGAGCCCACCATCCGGCGCGGCCGCGATATCCTCAGGCGCGTTCAGGGCACCTGGGTTTCCGTAATGGATTTGGTAAAGCGCCAGGTTGCTCGCGCTACCAATGAGTTCAAGATCATTGCCGGGTGGTATGGGCGGACAAGATCCGGCATCGGCCAGCGTCAGGGTCAACGGACCGCTATCGCCATCGGCGGTAAAGTATTTCAAGCCATACCATTGCGGCAATCCGTCATTCAAATCCACAATGTAGATAGTGCTGTCCGGCCCAACGCTCAGGCTCCCGATATAGCCTGCTAGTTGAACCCATGGAATCTGGGAGATATTGCCATTGGTTTCGATGCGCTTTACCGGCCCGACATCACTGAATTCCCCGAACACGATCGATTCATCGGGCGCTACCGCGAGATGATCGGGAAAATAGCCAAGTTCATCAACGTTGCCGGTAACGTAGTCGAGCAAGTTTCCTGTGTTCGTCAAACCGTCTGAACCACTGAAATAGAGATTGCCGGCATCGTTCACGGCAAGGGAGCCCGGAGACGCATACTCTTCGACAAGATCGATACTTTCATGCGGGATATCGATACGTCGAATGTATCCCGTCAGCCCCCCGTCTGGCGAGGGAACCAGAGATTCCGCCACGAACAGATGGTTGTTGGGTCCCGCAGTGATATCCGAGATGTACCCCAACATGGCGGTTGATGCGTCAAGTGATGGTTGTGGCGATCCCTCCAGCGCCTGGCCCGTACCCGCCACGGCATGAAATGTTCCATCGGGAGCGATGACCCAGATACGGTGCGCTCCGCCGAGATAGACAGCACCGTCGCGCGAGACGGCGATATGCGCTATCCCGGCCAGCCCGCCCTGGGTCGCCACTTCGCCTTCGACGGGCGAAGCAGCAGAGCCATCACCCGCAACCACGCTACAACTCTTGATCCCATGGCCGCCTCCGCTTCCAGGGATATAGGCTTCGCCACCTCCCAGCTGCACTCGACTGGTGGTTGGGTCGTATGCATGAAGGATATCCAGTGTCAATCCGCCCAGGCCGGCGCTGGTATTGCGACGCCGGCCAAGAACAAGCTGCGACTTTCTAAACGACTGCCGCAATACCTTGTGGAGGACACCAGGCGGGTTTTTGAAACTGTAAGTTACCTGGATTGAAGCAGTCCGAGGACCGTTGACGACACGCCCGTAGGCGTCTTTGCCATCCCAGGTATAGGTGAACGTCTGATTGGGTTCCGCGGGAAAGCTCTGATTGAACAATTGGCCGGCTATCTGGACGCTGACGCGGATACGCGCCAATAATGGTGGAAGACTGGCCTCGCTCAAAGTGATCTCCACGCTACGCGCGGCGCGATTTCCCATCGCGTTCACACTGCTGTAATGCAGATTGTGGCTGCTGCCAATCAGCGGAAAATCCAGCTCCACCCTGTCCGCCGGGTCGATCTCCACCACGCGCGGCGGAGTAGCGGGTGGCCGGTCATTTCCGCCCGCCGGACCCCCCGCTGGCGGAAGCAATACGTTCGCTGGGTAGATGACACCGTAAATCGAGAAATGATCCGCGAGGAAGCGCCACAGGCTCGCACCGACGGGATAGCGCTGGGCCAATTGCCGCAGCTCTTCTTCTGTGATACCCAGGGCAGTCAGATCTGCCTCGTTGGCCGGTTGGCCCGTACCGTCCAGCTTCAATACGGCTTTGTCGTTGACGATACCGGCTATTTCGACGACCCGCCCATCGGGTTCGGCCGTCCAGTTCGCGTTTTCCGTGTCATAACGCTGTATTGGCAAACGCGTGCCTGTGTCCAAATTCAGGTAGTTATCGATATAAATTGGAACCGGCTGGCTGAAATCGACCCGGTTGGAATTTGCTTCATCGATATGGAAATTTGCGACCCAGGCCAATGGAGCTTCCAGTTCCGAACTGCCGGGGATAGACAACAGGTCGCCTTCGCCAGCGGTATATTCGGTAATACGCAGGCTCAGTGCATCCAACGCGGTACCGCCGGAGGTGGTTGGCAGCGTGGCAACGGTGTCACTTGGGAAAAACACGCTGGTTCGCCTCGTGCCATCACTATCGCCGACCGGTTCGCCGCTGACCCAGTGAGAGACAGGCTCTGTCAAATCGACTGGATATATTCGGGGAGACCTCGGGACCAATACCACGTCGTCCAGCACGCTGAAGTCGTGTTCATCCGGCGTCAACCGGCGTTGCGCCGCTAGAAAACCAGCCTTGCTGTATTCAACGACAATTGAGCTTCCTCCGTTTATGGCCAGATCGAACCAACCGTCGCCGCGGCTGGTAGTAAAGCCATATTCCGGAAATCCCCGAAGCGTGATGACGACACCGGGGAGTGGTCGACCACCGGCATCCAACACCTTTCCGCGGATGACCGCGACTTGATCTGAATCCAGTACGCCAGGGTCACCGATCGACTGCGTCGCATGAGGGCCGGTATATAGAAAAGCAACGCTGTCTTCAAATGGCGTCACGGCCGTGTCATCCAAAGGTGGCGCGATCGCGGCTGGATCCAATGGCAGCGATTCAGTGGGGGCATTCACCGTCAACTGGAATCCATGAAAGTGGCTTTCGCCTCGCGCATCACGAATCTGAATAAGGATGGCATGAACACCGCCCGCATTGACTACCCATTCCAGCAGGCCGTTGGCCGCGTCGATGTGCATGCCCGGTGGACCGGACAGAAGCTGAAAGCTCAAGGTATCGTTGTCGATGTCCGAAGCGACCACCTGATATTGAAACTGGTCGAGCATGGCGACCTGGGACGGCGGCGTGGACAGTACTTCCGGTGGATGGTTTACGCTGGTATCGTCAACGACGGACAGCTCGATCACGTCGGGATTGCTCTCGCTGAAGCCATCGCTGACAACCAGCTGAACGCGGTAATCACCGGCCACATCTGGAACCAACAAGACCTGCGGCCTGCCCGGGGTAGCCAGCACGGCCTGACTGCCGGAAGGTTTCGTAAGCAATGACCAGTGGAAATCCAGTGGGTCGTCATCCCCATCGCCAGAATTTCTCCCATCGAGGAGAATCGGCACGCCCGTGGCACGCTCATCACTGGCTTGCGCAACCGCAACCGGCGAGGTGTTTGTCGAAGAGACCTTGATCACGTCCGTGGCACTCTCACCCGTGCTGTCGGAAACGACCAGTGCAATCTCGTAATCCCCGGAGTCGGTGATTCTGAAAGTCGTTCTCGGTGCGGTGCGATCGGAAAAATTCGCGTTGCTGAACGGCGGGGCCTTCAGGATACGCCACTCGTAATGCAGTACTCCACCCGCCTGACTGGCGGAACCGCCACCATCCAGCGTCAGCGTATTGCCGTCACGCTGTAGCTGAATAACCGGTGTTAAATCGGTGGGCCGATAGGTAACCGCAACCACATCCAGACTACTGTCTGTCTGGCCATCATTGACGATAAGCTGAATTTCATAGCGTCCCTTTTCGTCGACTGTAAAGCGGGGCGACACGGTATTCGCATCACTGAGTTCGGCTTTACTGAACAGGGGCTTGGTCACGAAACGCCAGTGATAACTCAACGCTTGCGATTCTGGATCGAAGGACCCGCTGCCATCGAGGGTCACCACGCCGGGAGCATGGACGATCCGGTCCGCTCCCGCGTCGGCAACGGGTGGTTGGTTACCGCCCGGGACGGATTCGGTAAAACGCCACTGCAACACCGAAGGGTCGAACCGGGTACGACGTTTTTGATGAATCAATAAGGGATTACCGCCGATCTGGGTGCTATTCGCCGGAAAATCCCCGAAATAGACGGAACCATCGATAACGAGGGTATCCGGTGAACCGCTGCTCGCGTGCGCGGTAACGGAATGTCCCGTGGTACCGGCATTGGCCGCCCGTACCTGGAACTCATAGGCATAGTAGGCGCGATCCAGTGGCGCGCGATTCTCGGGCTCAAGATTCTCGACCACATAGTTGGCGGTGGCATCCTGGACCACGCACGCCACGAGAAGAAAAACAAATACCCGGAATTTCGCCACGCAGGGCGTGAAATATTTGCAATAGGAAATCATGCCTCGGCGCCCTTCCGTTGCCCCAGACCCCCGATAGCGACCAGCGCGACGACCAGTACCAGGAGCAACCATGTTCCCGATGACAACGTGGGCACAGGCGCCGCCCCCACGGGAGGAGGGCCGGCTGGAGGAGCCGAAACGACCTGTGCTGAAACCAGTGAAAGTCTCGTCTGGTTCTCGCCATGGTACCCGTCCGTGGCGCCAGCATTGCCCAACTGGTTAACTGCTCCCTGAACATCGACTTCGAGCAACAGCCTGACCTGCCCCAGTGGTGGGATTTGCACACTGAATTGCTGGGTATCGTCGATGTTCTCTAGTGGAGGGCCAAAGAAAGAATCCGAAGCCGCGCCAACTACCGGAGTCAATAACGCACCGCTGTCCTCGTTGGTGAGCTGGGTACGGACGTCGACGGTAGCGTCGTTGCCGGTGGCGTTTGTTGCCAACATAGCTGACAACGACATCGTGATTTCATAGGTTACCGTCGCGCTGAGGTTCGCCAAAGTGACCGTCGTGTCGCCTAGCAAGGCTGAAGCCGCGGCAGCGCCAGAACCATCGGTCAGACTTTCGAATAGAATCTCATCGCCGGTTTCCAGCCATTGTCCGACCAATGGCAATGTACCGGAGGTTACATCCAAGGCGTCAACAGTTGCATCGGTGACGCTGCCGCCACGGATCAAGGCCAGCCGAGCGGACTGGGTTGCACCCGCTGCCGGGATCGCCGAGAGAGCACCAAGGCGGGTGGAGAGTGTAATCCGGATCGCCGGGTCCAGGGAATCTGCCGAGCCCGTCCGCGCCACTACCGCCAACAAGATGAAACAGAAAAACAGCGCTAGCGCCGAAACGCTCGATCCGTATTCGTCCATGATACCCGGAACCTCCAATACCCCATTGGCGAATGATTGTCTGAAAAGCGATTGTAGCGAGATCCCGCTAGCGCGACAATATTCAAGATCGCAGTTGAGATATTCCAAGGCATCCCCCATGCAAGCCACCACCCGTGACATCTACACTGTCAGCCGCCTGAACAGCGAGGTGCGCTCGGTACTCGAAGGCAGTTTTCCGCTGATCTGGGTCGAGGGCGAGATCTCTAACCTGGCGCGACCGGCGTCTGGGCATATGTACTTCTCGTTGAAGGACAGCCATGCGCAGGTGCGCTGCGCGTTGTTCCGCAACCGGCGTCTGAATCTACGTTTTCAGCCAGAGAATGGCGCGAAGGTGCTGGCGCGCGCGCGCATCAGTCTGTACGAGGGGCGTGGTGAGTTTCAGTTGATCGTCGAGCACATGGAGCCAGCCGGCGAAGGCGCCTTGCAGCGCGCGTTCGAGGAACTGAAGGCCCGCCTGGACAAAGAGGGTCTGTTCGCCACCGAGACAAAACAACCGTTGCCGCTCTACCCACGCTGCATCGGACTGGTGACATCGCCGAGCGGCGCGGCGATTCGCGATGTGCTCAGCGTGCTGCGGCGACGTTGGCCGCTGGCGCGGGTAGTCGTCTATCCGAGTGCCGTGCAGGGCGCGGAGGCGCCGGGGCAACTGGTTCGCGCCCTGCGCATCGCCGATAGTCGCAAGGAATGCGATCTGCTGATCCTGACGCGAGGAGGCGGCTCGCTGGAGGATCTGATGGCCTTCAACGACGAGCGCCTGGCGCGTGCAATGCACGCGTTGCGCCTGCCGGTGATCTCGGCGGTCGGTCACGAGATCGATTTCACGATCGCCGATTTCGTCGCCGACCGGCGCGCGCCGACGCCATCGGCCGCCGCCTACCTCGCCACACTCGATCAA
>JALULB010000158.1 GCA_027041035.1 Sedimenticola sp.
AGTGTAAATGACCATTTTTGAACGCAGAGCTGGCGCATTTCAGCGGTTAGCTGAGTAGTTACCGGAAAACGCTGTCAATACATTCCTGTAGGCTCGACGGCGGCATCACTGCCGCCAACGTTTCCTCCAGAAACAGCCAATAGCGGCGACTGTGTAGCAGTGGGGCAGCATGGGCGAGTAGTTACGCCATCATTGACAATCGTACTTCAATAAGGAGAACACTATGAGCGTGGAGCAACTCTCCGCCGGCGAGCATGGCCTGGCGCGCCGCAACGACCTGTTACGCGCGGTCTATTTCTGGATGATGATCGGTCTGCTGGTATCGGCGGTCACCGCCTTCGTCGCCGCCAGCAGCCCGGCGGTGCAATCGGCGCTGTTCGGCAACCCGTACATGATCTGGTTCCTGATCGCGGTGGAACTGGGCCTGGTGATCGTGATCTCGGCGGCAATCAACAAGATCTCGGTCCCCACCGCGCGGATTCTGTTTTTGCTGTTCTCGTTCGTCGATGGCTTGACGCTGTCGGTGATCTTTCTCGCCTATACCGAGGCGTCCATCGCGGCCACCTTTCTCATCGCCGCGCTGACCTTTGGCGTCATGAGCCTGTACGGGTACTTCACCGACACCGACCTCTCGTCGGCGGGCAAGTTTCTGTTCATGGGGCTGATCGGCATCATCATCGCGATCGTGGTCAATTTTTTCCTCAAGAGTCCGACGGTTGACTGGGTCGTCAGCGCCATCGGCATCATCATCTTCGTGGGCCTGACCGCCTATGACACCCAGAAGATCAGGCAACTCGGCGAGGAACGGGCCAGCGAAGAAGGCGATCAACCGGCGCGATTGGCGATACTCGGCGCGCTGAGCCTGTACCTCGATCTGATCAACCTGTTCATAATGATGCTACAGTTTACCGGCAACCGTCGCTGAGCAGGCCATGAAGAAAACCAAGCAACCTGCCTCGTCGGCGGCCAAACCGAAACAGCGGGTCACGGGGTTTCACCTGATTCGCGTGTTTCTGTTGTACCTGACGGCGGCCGTGGCCTTCGCGGGATGGATCAATCTCAGTAGTTTTGACGTGTTCAATCCGCTGTTGCTGATGATCCTGGCCATCCTGCTGGCCGTGGTCGCGACCTTTTTTCACTGGCGATTCGGGCAGCGTAATCCGGTGGATGATATCGCTGATGGTGAATTGTGAGGAAACCCGCGAGCAAGGTTTACACATGACCAGAAAGACAGCAGCCCCGATCACCGTGTTGAGTCTGAATCCGGCGGTCGACATGACCTATGAGATCGACCACCTGGTGCCCGATCAGAAGGTGCATGCCCAGGCGACACGCCATGATCCCGGCGGGAATGGCGTCAACGTCGCGCGCGGCTTGAAGCGCATCGGCGCTTCGGCGCATTGTTTTTGCGTGCTGGCTGGTGAGATCGGCTCGCTGCTCGATCGCCTGTTGCGCGGGCATATCGACACCCTGACCTTCGAGCGTGTGGCCGGCGAAACGCGCATCAATGGCACCGCGATCGAGCGCCACAGCGGCGCGCAATACGAGATCAGCGGCATCGGCCCGGATATACCCGGAGAGGTACTCGATCGCCTGCTGCATACCTTTGTCGCCACCACCGGCGAGGGCTTCGCGGTGATCACCGGTTCGATCCAGCCGGAGGTGCCGCGCGATACCTACGCGCGGCTGGTCGAGCGCGTGCGCGCCCAGGGTGGGCGCCCGGTGGTCGATGCGCGGGGCGATCTGCTGCGTCTCGCGATAGAGGCCAGGCCGTTTCTGATCAAACCGAATCGCTACGAGCTGGAACAACTCGTCGGCAAGTCGCTCGACGACATCGAAAAGGTTGCGAACGAGGCGCGGCGCTTGCAGCGATCCGGCGTCGAGACACTTGCCGTGTCCCTCGGCGCCGACGGCCTGGTGTTCGTCGATGGTGACAACAGCTACCATGCCAGCACGCCACGGGTGCGTGTCGATTCCACGGTGGGAGCGGGCGATTCGATGGTCGCCGGCCTGGTCACCGCCCTGCACCGGGGCGACGCCATCGACGCGGTCTTGCGTCTGGCGATCGCATGTGGCGCGGGTACCGTGCAACATGCGGGCACCGAGTTGTTTCAGGCGGAAGAGCTGCCGGGGCTGATGGAACGGGTCACGGTCGATACCCTGGATATCTGAGCGCGGCGCGTCGGCGTCGTCAAAGCTGGTAGGCGACCAGCTCGACCAGCCCTTCGACCAGTTCCCGCGTGGCGCCGACCGCTGGCGGGTGATGGCGGCGCGCGCGCTCGCGCAGCGCCACGAGCCAGTCGGACAGCCAGCGGATCTCCGCGTCGCTGTAGAACAGGCTGACCACCTCGCAGTTCAGAAACAGGCTGCGAATATCCAGATTCGCCGAACCGGCCAATGCCAGCCGCTCGTCGATGACGACGGCCTTGGCGTGCGTCATCGTTGGCAGCAGCCAGATCCTTGCTCCCGCCGTGGCCAGCTCCCGCAGATAGCGGTTGCGCGCGATGTCCGCCAGACGGTGGTTGGATCGCGCCGGCAGGATCAGGTCGATCTCGATGCCGCGCAACGCGGCCAGTCGCAGCGCCTCCTGAATACCGCGATCGGGAATATAGTACGGCGTGACCGCGATGAGGCGCTGCCTGGCCTCGTAGCTGGCGGTCAACAGCGCGGCATAGATCGGGTCATCGGCGATATCCGGCCCGGAAGGGACCACCTGCACCCGGCCTTCCGTCGCGTCGGCGGTGTCGTCGAGAACGATCGCGTCGGGTGCCGGCCTGTCATTCGCGAAGCACCAGTCCGCCTCGAAGATGGCGCGATAACTTGCCACCGATGGACCCTGCTGGGTGAAGCTCAGATCCGTCCAGCAGTCGGAGGGGCAGTCTGGCCCAAGGTACTCCCGCGCGATGTTGCGACCGCCGGTCCACGCCTTGGTGTCGTCGACGATCACGATCTTGCGGTGATTGCGCAGATTGGTCTTGCCGCGCAACGGTCGGTGGATGACCGGAATGAACCAGGCGATCTCGACACCCGCGTCGGACAACGGTCGCAGGCGCGACTTCGGCAGCGGGAACGAGCCGACCCCATCGAGCAGCAGACGCACGCTGACGCCCTGCTCGGCGCGTTGCTTCAGGCAGGCGAGCAGGGCCTTGCCGACCTCGTCGTCGGCGAGGATGAAGATCGCGATATCGATGCGACGCCTGGCGGTTTCCAGCAGGCTGAACAGTGCCCGCCAGGCGACCCGGCCATCGGCATGGAAATCCACCCGGTTGCCGGTGGTCGATGCCGGCATGCCCAGGGAGATCAGCAGGCTATGTACCGGGTGAGGGTGTTTTCCGGCATGCTCCGGCAGCGCGATGACTGCCTTGCGGCGCAGCGCGGCATCGAGCTTGCGTTCCCCGAAGGCCAGATAGAGCGGCACGCCGATGATCGGCAGGAACACGATCAGCGCCAGCCAGGCGATGGTTGCCGCCGGTTCGCGCGGGCTGCGCAGGATGCGAGATACCAGCACCAGCGCCAATAGCACACCGATAATGCTGGCGAGATGCAGGAGCAATGGTGACTCAAGCCCGAGCAAAGCCGATGACATTATAGTTAACCGCGATATATGCTATATTTTACTTGGGTTTTCTATGGAGCCAGAG
>JALULB010000159.1:0-385 GCA_027041035.1 Sedimenticola sp.
ACTATCTGACCAAGCCGCTCGATATCGCCGGCTTCCTCGCCAAGCTACGCGATCTCTGTGATGCCGGCGACGGCGTGCAAGGTCAGGACGCGGTGCTGGGCATCTCGCCGGCGGCGCGCAAGATCGAGGCAACCCTCGAACGCCTGGTCCGCTATCCGAATGCCGTGGTGCTGCTGCGGGGTGAAACCGGTGTCGGCAAGGAGGTCGTCGCGCGCCTGCTGCACCAATGGCAATGTCCGAATGAAGCCTTCGTCGCGCTGAATTGCGCCGCGTTGCCGGAAGCACTCGCGGCAAGCGAGTTGTTCGGCCATGAAAAGGGCGGTTTCACCGGGGCGATCAGTCGGCATGCTGGTGTTTTCGAGCGTGCCGGGGAGGGGATCCTGTT
>JALULB010000159.1:395-3603 GCA_027041035.1 Sedimenticola sp.
GATCCAGCTTCTGCGGGTATTGCAGGAGCGTAGCTTCCGCGCCATTGGCGGCGAGAGCGAGCGGCAGTTTCGCGCGCGCCTGGTCTGCGCGACGCATCGCGATCTGAGCCGCCTGGTCGACGAGGGCGCGTTCCGCGAGGATCTCTACTATCGTCTCAACGTGGTCGAGATTGCCATCCCGCCGTTGCGCGAACGTCCCGAGGATATCCCGTGGCTGGCCGAAAGGCTGCTGCGCGAGATATGCGAGACGCACGGCGAAGCGCCGAGACGCTTCAGCGCCGCCGCCAAGGAAGCGATGTTGGCGCGTTCCTGGCCGGGTAACGTGCGTGAACTGAAACACTGTATCGAGCGCGCCTGCATCCTTGGCGAGTGCGATGAATTGACCCCCGGCATCCTCGATATCGCGCCGCGCGAGGCGGGATCGGGCAATCCGCTGGGCGACCTGAAAAGTGGCCTCGAAGCCGACGAGAAGCAGCGCCTGCGGGCCGCCCTGACGGCCAACGACCACCGCATCAAGATCACCGCGGAGGCGCTTGGCATCAGCCGCAAGGCGCTATGGCAGAAGATGAAGAAGCATGGACTCGATCGTCGCGGGAAAACCGGATGAAGCGGCCGCCGGAGGGTGGTCCCTCACCCGCCGCGCTATGAGTCGTTTCGAGGCGTATAACAGCAGACCTGTCCGCTGTCGTCGAAGCGGATCTGGCAATTGTCGCGCAGCTTCTGCTTGAGCTGCTTTCGGGCGCGCTGGACGCGTGACTTGGCGCCCGGCAGACTCAAGCCCTCGCGTGCCGCATATTCGCTCTGGGTCAGGCCCTGGAGGTCGCACAGGGTGATGGCCTTGCGCTCCTTTTCGTCCAGTTCCCGCAGCGCGCGAGGCAGGCAGGCAGTGAGTGTCTCTATGGCCGGTATCTCCTCGATCTCCTCGGCGATGTCCGCGTCGATGCCGATATGCGGCCGATTGCGGCGATGGAGATCGATCAATCGATTGCGCGCCACCCTGAACAACCAGGCCCTGGGGTTTTCCAGGTGGCAGAAGCGGGCGCCTTGCTCGATCGCTTTCAGGAAGGTGTCTTGCAACAGGTCCTCGGCGACGCGGGCGTCCCCCACTTGACGGGTGAGGTAGCCGCGAATCTCCGCTTCGTATCCGTGCCATGCATCTACAATGCAGTTCATCGCTGTGTCTTCCGATACAGGGGTGACAGGTTAGGAGGCTCGATGGACAAGCGCGGCTCTCAGGCGCTGCCCTGGTTCTTCTCCTTGATTGCGTTCAAGCGCGTCAGCAGATGCTCGAACTCGTGCAGCATGTCCTCGCAATCCCGTTGGTATTTCTCCTTCTTCGTGGTCAGTATATCGATCTGCTTGTCGATATCCTCGTCCGCGATCGCGTGGTTCTTCGCGGCTTTCTCTTCCTTGTCCAATACCCATTCCAGGGCGCTTTTCATGAAGTCGTGCATGGTGTTGTCTCCGCTCGTTGAGTTTAAACCGGGTCGCCGTGAAACAGCTTTTTCAGGCAGGATGGCCGCAGGTTGAACGCGGGCACCCGTGCCTGGTAGTGGCGATAGGCGTCGCCGAACTTGGCGATCGCTTCGCGTTCCTCCAACAGCATGATCATGCCGAGCATGAAAAGCATCTCCAGCGGCGCGATGATCAGGATGAAGCTCGGCGAGCCGAGTACCAGCGCGAACGCCAAGGGCATGAACAACAGCCCGAGATGCATCGGGTGGCGCATGCAGGCATAGGGTCCGGCGGTGACCAGGCGATTGGTTTCGAAACGCGGGATGTCGCCATCCCGGCCGAAACGCGCCAGGGCGCGCCCGGTCGTGGTGCTGGCCGAGAACACCAGGCGCATCAGCAGCAGGCCGATTGGCAGCATCGCCAAGTGCCACCAGGGGTTGAGAAACAGCGCGTGAAAGTCGCGCAGATCCAGCATTATCCCGACGATCGTGCCACCGATCAGGAATATTGCCCAGATCACGAAACGCATGACTACCGAGGCTGTCGGCTTGCGCGCGTGGGCGATGCCGGTGTTCATGCGTCGGGTAGATGCACGACGCTGATATCCCGGCGGGCGCGCTTGACGATGGCCGATGCGGTGGAACCCAGCAGTCGCGCCAGACCATGGCGACCGTGCGAACCGATCACGACGAGGTCGGCGTTCTGCGCCTCGGAATAGGTCAGGATGGTATGCTCTGGCTCGCCCCACAGTACCTCGTGATGAAGGTCGGGATAGTCCAGTTCGCCGGCCAGCTTGCGCATGCGTTCGTCGGCAACCTGCTTGATCTGGCGTTCTTCGTCCACGAAGTCATAGGTGTCGGTCATCAAGGTGTCGTAGTCGTAGTAAGGATAGGCGATATATTCGACGACGTGCAGCAGTGACAGGCGCGCGCCATAGTGACCGGCCAGTTCCACCGCGCGGGCCACGGCATATTCCGAATGTGGCGAGAAATCCACCGCCGCGACCAAGTGCTGGTAGGGCTGTAGCGCGGGGATGGGCGCGGGCTGGTCGCTGGCGGGCGTCTTGTCCGCGTCGTTTTCGCGCAGCCACTGCCAGGCGTCCCGTTGATGATCGCGATCGAAATAGCGAATCTCGGCGGACATGAACGCGCGTCCGAGCGCGGTCATCCATTTCTGCCAGGGCTTGGCGCCGACGATCGCGATACGACGAAAGTCGTTGTCGTGCTCCTTGCCGAAGCGAATATCATCCCACGCGGCCTTCAGATCCCAGCCACGGAAATCCTCCAGTTCGATCAGCACCGACAAGGGGCCGTACTTATGGATCAGCGTCGTCAGGCGTGGCAGAAACTGCTGGTAGTCCGCGTCGCTCAAACGACCGCTCACCTTGAACGCCACGATGTTCTTTTCACTTACCGGGATTTCCTGAAACATGCGGGTGATCTCCTGATCTGGATGGATTAGCCGCCATTATGGCCGATGCGTCGCGAACTGGCTGTCACTTCGATGACAACCGTTGGCGCGGCGATCACGCGGTTGTCACGCCAGTGACAGACCGCCGACGCGGTTTGCGTTAGCTTATAGCCAAATCGTACCTACTCGCGCACTGTAGGTTTCGTCACCGCTATTGGCTGTTTCTTCCGGAAAACGTAACTACTCAGCGAGTCGTTTAAAACATGGGTAACTGCTCAGATCGCCGCTGAAATGCGTCAGATCAAGGCAAAAAATGTGATCGTTACAGGGATGTAACTTATGG
>JALULB010000160.1 GCA_027041035.1 Sedimenticola sp.
TTCGGCTTGGGTGGTTTTTCCAGATTCAACTTCAAGAACACGGGTTAAGTCAGGTGCTTATAGATTTACCAGATTTCCGTTCGGGATGCTAGGGCTGTGAACGGTTACGTCGATCGCGGGGGTGCTGATGGTTTCAGGCGCGGAGATCGGCAGCTCGTTGCTGCTCGGCGCCGTTGGCGGTCTGGTCGTCGGGCCTCTGCTTGCGCGTCTGCCATCGTTGGAAGGGAAGCTGACCCTGACGATCGGCGTCCTGGTGGCCATAGCGGGGATCGCGGATCAGCTCGCCATCTCGCCTCTGCTGGCGAATATGGCCTTCGGCACGGTGCTGGTGAACGTTGCGCCGTTGAGCGCCAGGGCGCTGGTCGAGCAGATCTCGACCATGGGCGCGCCGATCCTGATCGGATTTTTCGTGATCGCGGGCGCGCATCTGAGGTTGGATCTGCTGCCCAGCCTTGGGCTGCTCGGGTTGATCTATCTGCTTGCGCGCATGCTGGGAAAGGTCGGAGGCGCCTCGCTCGGCGCCTGGCTGTCGAAGGCGTCGCCGAAAGTCAGGCAGAATATCGGCTTTGGCCTTTTGTCCCAGGTAGGTGTCGCTATCGGCCTTTCACTGGTTGTGGCCAACGAGTTTACCGGCTTTGGAGAGAAGGGCCGAACGCTGGCGTTGACGGTCATCAATGTATTGCTTGCCACCACGGTGGTCACCGAGATCGTGGGGCCAGTGTTAACCCGCCGAGCCTTGCTGCGCGCGGGGGAAGCCGACGGGCTCGACAAAACTGAGGAGCACCGAGAATGAAAACGATGTTGATGGTCAATCTCCATGAGATCGAGTTTCTTCAGGAGACGTTGAAGGTCCTGGCGAAGGCGGGCGTCAAGGATTGTGTGGTGCGCGAGGTAGAATCAGTACCCAGTCATCATATGGGTGATGCGCTGGAACCCAGCGTGATCGCATCGATTGCCGGTCTCTTCAAGACAGAGCGCAATATCAACTATCTGATCAACGCGATCGTCGAGGCCGACCGACGGCAGAGCTTGATCGAGGATCTGAAAGGGTTGTACAAGGGGGACCGGTACGCCTGCTCTTTCTGGTTTGTCGATATCGATGGCTATTGGTACCACAAGTCGCAAACCTGAATCGAGGCTACCTTCTGGATCAGGTAAGCTCGTTATACGCGATAATCAGGTGAACAGGTGGAATAGGAAAATGCCCACGATACCGCGAGTGTGGACCTTATCGGTTCCCACGGCATGGTATCCGCCTTCCCGACCAACGCGTCGCCGGACAAGGGCGGCCTTTTCAGGCCACCCGCGCCTTACACCACGCCTCTGTGGAAGAAGCCGATAACGACCAGGATCAACAGGATCAGTCCGATGCCCAGCAGGGTGAAGCCGAGCACGTAGGAAACGGTATTCGCCCGTTCCGATGGCGGCGGGACGATACGTTTCTCCAACTCGCCATTCGCCTTCAGGCGCTCGTATTCTTCCGGGCGCTCTTCCTTGAATTCCTCCAGGTCCCAACTGCCGACGAACATCACGGTGTCCAGCGGGAACTTGCTCGGGCGGAAGTGGTTGTTGAAGAAATGCACGACGAACAAGGTCATCACCGCCAGGAAGGCCTCCAGGCCATGCGCCATGGTCGCCAGATTGAATACCCAGCCGGGCAGGAAGCGGCTGAAGAATGGCGAGAACCACAGGATCAGGCCGGACAGGCCGATGATGAAGGCGCCCCAGTAGACCGCCCAGTAGTCGAACTTCTCCCAATACGCCCAGCGATCGAAGCGCGGCGCCTCGCCCTTGCCGAAGAACCACTTGAACTGGCCCTTCATGTCTTCCCAGTCTTTCTTGCGCGGCAGCAGGGAATCCGGTCCAAACCAGTCGAAGTCCTTGTCCTTGATCAGCTTGCGCAACACGACGAAGGCATGGCCGAATACGGCGAACAGAAAGACCACGGCGGCGGTACGGTGTACGTAGCCGAAGCCGGTCGGGCCGCCGAACAGCTTGATGACGAACATTGCCCAGGCGGTGTCCGGAAACATCACCACCATGCCGGTCAGCGTCAGGGTCATCACCGACAAGGCCAGCGCCCAATGGTTCAGGCGCCATTGCCAGGAGAATCGGCGGAAATGCTTGCCGCTGTCGTGCTTCACCCGCTTCGCGCGCACGCGAAAGCGTTTGCCGTCCACGGTGATCCATTCGTAGGGGCGGGATTTCATCTCGCGCCAGAACCACAACATCGAATGGCTGTAGAAGAAGATCAGCGTCAGGATGATGATCGCGATCATCGCGCGACCCAGCCACCAGAGTTCCGGGTTGCGCTGGAAGTCGCCCATGTCCGCATGCGCGCGGAAATGCACGAAGTCCTCGCCGGCGTCCTCATGGCATTTCTGGCAGGTCTTCAGGATATTGTCCGGTGATACCTTGGAGGCCGGATCGTCCACCTTGTGGGTATTGTGCGGGTCGTGACAATCCTTGCACTGCGCGACTTCGGTGTTGCCCAGCCAGGCGAGTTGGCCATGCGTGGTCGCCTTGTAGCTGCGGACTTCCTTCGAATGACAGCTGCCGCATTGCTCGGTGATCACGCGGTGCGCCTTCAGTTCGCCCTTTTCGGCGATCTCGTGCGCCGAATGACAATCGGTGCAGGTTGCGCTGTCGCCCTTCCACGGTGTCTTCAGGCTGGCGCCGTGGATCGAGGTACGGTATTCACCGAGCGATTTCTCGTGGCAGGCGCCGCAGGTCTCCGGCGCGTTCAGTTTGTAGGTGGTCGAATGCGGGTCGTCGGACGGAAACACGTAGTGCGCGGTATGACAATCGGCGCAACTGGCGTTGTTCTTCGCGCCTTTCTTCTCCGCATGGATGGAATGCGTGTAGCGTTTCGTCTGGATGACGATATTCATGCTGTCGTCGCTGAGCCAGGGCGCGCGCTCCGGCGCGCTGCCTTCACCCTGCTGGATGTGGCAGGTGACGCAGTCCGGCGCCTTCAGCTCCTTCTTGTGCGGCAGCTTCTCGATATCGGCATGGCAATCCAGGCAGGTGTAGCGGCCGTGGACACTGGCGCGCAGTGTTTCGCCGTCGACATCCAGGTGCCGATAGCCTTGCCGCCCGTCTGTGTCGACGGGCACCGAAAAGCCCTTCTGGCCATGGCATTCGAGACAATCCTTGTCGCTGATCTCGCCACGGGACAGATCGTGTTCACCCGGTAGCAGCCGTTTCCCGGCGGCGGGCGCCGGCGTGTCGCCGACGGCCGTTGCGCCAAGGCAGGGCAGGGACGCCAGCAGGACGCCGGCGAACAGACAATACAACAGATGTTTCATAGCTTCTGCGTGAATTCCGGATAGGCTTCCAAGCCGATTTCAGCAATATCCGCGCCTTCGTACTCGTCCAGTTCGGAGAGCCGGATGCCCATGGTCTTCTTCAACGCCAGCCAGGTCAGGTAGCTGGTGCCGAACACCCACGCGAAGATCAGCGCGATGCCCTTGATCTGCGCGATCAGGCTGGCTTCCGGGTTGGACAGCACGACAGCGATCAGGCCCCAGATGCCGACCACGCCGTGCACCGCGATGGCGCCTACCGGGTCGTCGACGCGGAGAAGGCGGT
>JALULB010000161.1 GCA_027041035.1 Sedimenticola sp.
AGGAGGATAAGCGACTGGAGCAGATGGAGTTATTGCGCTAATGCCGCCTTTAGGCGGCTCCTGAACTTGCCGCTTTGAGCGGCTCACAAAGTTAAAGCCCCCGGCTTTGCCGGGGGATACTTACTAGCGCAACTATTCGCCTCAAATCAGGGAGACATCCCGCTCAAATCAGCTTTCCCTCGCTACGGCTTCTATTCTCGGACAACCTCCTAGGAGTCTGTCGGATTATGGGTGAATCTACTGCGAAGATGGGAGAGCGGTCCAAATACCCCCGTTTTTTCGTTACATAGGCCCACTCTGCGCCTCAAAACCGGGAACATTTGGCCTCGCTCTCCCACCTCCTCGCTACGATCCCCCATAACCTGACTGCCTCCTAGACCCTATGTTTTGACTTTTTTGTAAATTCATTGCAAGTCAAAACATATCAGCCCAAGGGCGCGAGGAGCGGCCTCGAAGAACCGAAAACCCATGGGCGACGAGTATATTCGCCCAATGCCATCTCCTCGTGTCCCGACGAGGTCGGGGTGGCACGTATGCCGAATCCGATGTTTGGATGATGGAGGCTATATTCCTTGCGCGTTTTCCTGTATATTCTGCCCGCGCTTCGCGTACGGAGGGGTGGCAGAGCGGTTGAATGCACCGGTCTTGAAAACCGGCATGGGTTAGTAGCCCATCCAGGGTTCGAATCCCTGCTCCTCCGCCAAACACGGCCTTCACCGCCCGTATCCACGCGAGAATCGGACGCCAGGGTGGTGGAGGCCACAAGCAGAAAAGGCTGTCGTATAGACAGCCTTTTCTGTTTGTGGCCGATGGGCGCGTTCAGATGGTGAAAGCGCCTGACCCGGAAGATTCACGCATTGCACGCGCTCTGCGATCATCGCGCGAATTCACGAAATCTCCGGGCTTGATCGTCCGGGAATCAGGCGGCTTTTACGTTGTCGCCGGTGATTTCCCTGATCAGCGGGTACAGATGCTCTGTCTCGTCGATGATGCGGTCCAGCACCATCTGGAACATCTCCTCTGTCTCGCGCAGAAACCTGTCGTGGTCCTTGATGATCAGTTTTCTGTTCTTCGGCTCGCACCATGTCTTCAGGTAGCTGGCGAAGATACGCTTGATCTCCTGCGAACCGCTCATGAACTTGCGCGCGGTGTTGCCGGCATGCTGATCTCCGGCCGACAGAAGCTTCGCGTAAAGACCGGCGTCGGTCGTATTCAGATGCTTTTTGACGGTATCGACATAGCGATAGAACAGATCGCAGGTGACCTCGGAGTCGCACAGCGTGCGGTCATTCAGCAGACGCGTCAGAATGTTGGTCAGTTCGGTGATCTTGTGGTTCTGGGTGTGTAGTTCGTCGTAGGTGACCATAATAATTTATCCTCCAGCGGATGAGTGATGGTTGCGGGCCGTTGGCGGGTGAATCCGCTTCTTGTTGTCGTCTCGCGATTCGCGAGGCAGTCTGAGCCTATGTGCCAATTATTGCCTTGGAACGCAGCTCCGGACTTGATCTATGTCAATTTTTTCCTTAAGAGGTGTAATGTTAATCGAGGTTAAAGGCCCGGCCACGCCGAGCATTCCGGGGCCTGCTTACGTGATGACATCGGGCGCATTGCGTCCGGTGCGCGCGCGGATACCGGCGACTCGGTTGGCGATATCCACCAGGGCTTGCATGACTTGCCGGGTATCGTGCTGCTGCTTTGCCGGGTCCGGCTCGAAGGATTCCAGGTAGACGCGCAGGGTGGCGCCCTGGGTGCCGGTGCCGGAGAGCCGGTAGACGATGCGCGAGCCGTTCTCGAATCCGATGCGTATGCCCTGATGCGTCGAAACAGTGGCGTCGATGGGGTCGGTATAGCTGAAGTCATCGGCCCAGGCAATCGTGTGCTCGCCGAAGCGTTGTCCCGGCAGGCTGTCCAGTTGTGCGCGCAGGTCGTCCATCAATTGCGTGGCGATGCCGCTGTCGATACCCTCGTAGTCGTGCCGGGTATAGTAGTTGCGTCCGTATTCCCGCCAGTGGGCCGCGAGGATATCGGCGACGCTCCGGCCCGAGCCGGCGAGGATGTTCAGCCAGAACAGCACCGCCCACAGGCCGTCTTTCTCGCGCACATGATCCGATCCGGTGCCGAAGCTCTCCTCGCCGCAGAAGGTGATGCGCCGGTGGTCGAGCAGATTACCGAAATACTTCCAGCCGGTCGGAGTTTCGTAATGGGCGATACCGAGGCGTTCCGCCACCCGGTCGGCCGCCTGACTGGTGGGCATGGAGCGCGCCACGCCATGAATGCCATTCCGGTAGCCGGGGATCATCGCGGCGTTCGCGGTGATGATCGCGAGGCTGTCGCTGGGCGTGACGAAACAATGCTTTCCGAGAATCATGTTGCGGTCGCCATCGCCATCCGAGGCGGCGGCGAAATCGACACCGTTTTCGCCCCGAGTGAGCGCGACCAACGCGGCGGCATGTTTCAGGTTGGGGTCGGGATGACCGCCGCCGAAGTCGGGCAGCGGTGTGGCGTTCAGTATCCACTCCGCCGGCGCGCCGAGCAGGTCGGTGAAGATATGCCGGGCGTAGGGTCCGGTGATCGCGTGCATGGCGTCGAAACGCAGCTGGAAACCGCTGGCCAGCAGCTCGCGCATCGCGTCGAAGTCGAAAAGGTCTTGCATCATGCCGGCGTAGTCGCGGACCGGATCGATGATATCGATGCGCATGTCACCGAGTTCGAAGCCGCCGATCCTGCCGATATCCGGCGCGTCTCCGGTATGGATACGGTAGCTGTCGATCTCGAGCGTCTTTTGGAAAAAGGCTTCGGTGACCGATTCCGGCGCGGGTCCGCCGTTGGCGGTATTGAACTTGATGCCGAAATCACCGTCCGGACCACCGGGGTTATGGCTGGCGGACAGGATGATGCCGCCCTGGGCCTGGTATTTTCGGATCAGGTGCGACACCGCCGGCGTGGACAACAGGCCGTGCTGGCCGACGATAACGCGCCCGACGCCGTTGCCTGCCGCCATGCGCAGGATGATGCCGATCGCGATATCGTTATAGAAGCGCCCGTCGCCACCCAGGATCAGCAGACCGCCGTTGAGTTCCGGGCGGGTATCGAAGATCGCCTGGACGAAGTTTTCGAGGTAGTGCGGCTGCTCGAAAACACCTACGGGCTTGCGCAGGCCGGAGGTACCGGCGCGCTGGTCATCGAAGGGTGTGGTGGGGACCTGCTGGATACTGGCTTCTGACATCGACTGCATCCTGGATAGAGAGAAAACCCAAAAGGGAGCTTCGGATTCTATATCAGGAGGTACGCGCCGGTATATTGATCCCTGTCAGGCCAAGGCGGCGGGGATTGAGTGGATTCGGTCAGATTCGAGAGGGACACCGACCAGTCGGTGTCCCTCGGCGGGTTGTTCACGCGGCTTCTTCGCAGATTTCTTCCTCGGCGTCGATCATCATCTCGACGATCACCGCCATCTCTTCGGGATACTCTTCCGCGAGCGCGCGCAGTTCAGTGCAATCGACCATCATGTCCATCGGCTTTCTCCTCGGTTGGGTGTACAAGACCAATTCGCTATGTACATAATATAAT